>CBFGYX010000426.1:0-2220 GCA_965653075.1 uncultured bacterium | reverse complement strand
TAGCGACTTGGGCGTTAGAACGAAGGGGAACACATGAAGCGGTGGATGATGCTGGGCTTCAGCCTGGCGGGACTGGTTGCGACTCCAGCTCGGGCGGATGAGAACTACTTCGGCTATTCCTACGGAGCCGAAACCCTGCCGAAGGGGAAGTCCGAAGCCTATCTGTGGTTTACCGATCGCCGCGGTAAGGGCGAAGGCCACTACGACGCTCAGGACTACAAGTTCGAGCTCGAGCATGGAATCACCAACCGCTTCCAGGTTTCGGGCTATGTCAATTTCGAGAGCCACCACATCCGCGGAATGGAGCCCGAATTCGAAGACGTCGACCGCGACTTCGGGTTCAAGGGATTGCAGGCATCGTTCAAGTATGCCGCGCTCAGCCCGTACAAGGACGGCGTCGGCCTTGCGTTCTACGTTGAGCCAGGCTGGTCGCGCATTCACAACGTCGAGGGCGAGCGGGTTACCGAATACGAGCTGGAACTGAAGGCGATCCTGCAGAAGAATTTTCTCGACGACCGGCTGATCTGGGCGACCAACCTGACGCTTGAGCCCGAATGGGAGAAGGAACGTGAGCTCGATGAAGTCACCGGCGAGACTGAGACTGAGTGGGAGAAGGAGCTGGCGATTGAGCTGACGACCGGTCTCTCCTACCGCGTCGCGCCGAACTGGTTCCTGGGCGTGGAAGGGCGCTACCACAGCGAATACCCTGACTGGACCAACGGCCTGAATCGCGAACATTACGCGCTCTTTGTCGGCCCGACTGTCCATTACGGCGGTAAGAGGTGGTGGTTCACCGCGACCTTCCTGCCACAGGTCTATGGCTCACCCAACCAAGGCGGCAGGAGCCTGCATCTCGACGAACATGAAAAGCGCGAGCTCCGGGTAAAGGTCGGATACAACTTCTAGAGGAAATGATGAGCAGATCCGACGCAACCTGGTTCAAATTGCTGCCTGCCGCGGCTGTCGCAGTTGCGCCGGCTCCTGTCTCAGCTACGGTCTATCTCACAATCCAGGCAGCGCAGCAGGCGACCTTTCCGGGCGCTCGTTTCGTGTCGCATGACCTCGCCTTCAAACCCGAGCAGCGGCAGGCGATCGCAAGAGCAGCGCACGTCGGCAGCTTCGACAAGGTGCAGCGAGTTTGGGAGGTGCGTTCAGCAGGTGGCCGGGCTGGATGGTTCATCGTCGATCGTGTGCTCGGTAAGCACGAGATGATCACCTACGCGGTCGGGCTGGGTCCGGATGGCGCAGTCAAGCGGGTCGAGATCCTTGAATATCGCGAGACCTACGGCGGAGAGATACGCAATCCGGCATGGCGTCAGCAGTTTGTCGGCAAGCGCTTCGGATCGACCCTTCAATTGGGTAAGGACATCAAGAATATCTCCGGCGCGACCCTGTCGAGCCGTCACGTCACTGACGGTATTCGCCGCCTGTTGGTCACCTACCAACTGCTGCTCAGGAATGCTTAGGCGATGCCGACCGCTACTCGGCACCTTCGTTGAGGTGGCCGCCCATGACGATGAGGCTATCGAAGGCTCCTTTGCCGAGATTGAGGTCGTTCACCGGCTGATGAGTGCACATGAACCGCAAAGTGACGTCTCGCGGATCAACCGCATTGCACACGTCGAACCCGTGGAAGTGCATGAGTGGACCGCGCGCGTGCTGAAACGATCATTGTTCTGGTCGAAGTACAGCGAGGGTGGATTCGACGTCCTTCGCGCAGGAAAATCCGCGGTCGATCGTGGCCTACTGCCCCTGCACTTTGACCAGCCGGCGCCCCAAGCGGATCACTGGACATGGCTGGAGGTCCAGGGCGCATTAGTGAGGCTGCTAAAGCCGGGCTGTGTCGATCTCGGCGGGATCGCGAAGGGGTTCGCCGTGGACCGGGCGATCGATGCCCTCCGCGAATCAGGAGCGGATCGTGGGTTCGTAAACGCAGGTGGGGACATGGCGGGCTTTGGACAAGCTTGGCCGGCAGTGATCGTCGAACCTGGCAGGCGTGAAGCCGTTGCCGAGGTGAGCCTCGAGGATGAAGCGCTTGCAACCAGTGCTCTTGTCGGGGACTCCTTCCATCACCTGCCGAGCGCGGACGAACGATGGATTTCAGCCAGCGTTCGCGCACCGTCGGCGATGGACGCGGACGCGCTCACCAAAGTGCTGCTGTCGAAGTCGGCGAAGGTGGAGCGATGTCTCGAACTGGCGGGCGCTAACGGCTTGCGGATT
>CBFGYX010000425.1:0-2226 GCA_965653075.1 uncultured bacterium | reverse complement strand
TTTGCGGTAAGCTTTCTTGATTTCTTCTGCGCTGGCGGTTTTTTCGACGCCGAGGGTGGTGGTGGCGATGGATGTGATGGTGACGACGACGATCGACGCCTTCCACGGCCCGGGCAGCGCCGTTGATGTGACCGTGTCATCATTGGGGGATGCGCGCTCGCTCTCAGGCGGCGTGCTCTTGCAGACACCTCTCGTGAACCCGCTCACGGATGAGGTGATGGTGATGGCGCAGGGCCCGATCTCGACAGGTGCGATCCTCGCCGATGCGAGTGGTGCCAGCACACGCGTCAATCACTCGAATACCGGCCGCGTGCCGAACGGCGGACTCATCACGAAGAGCGGCGGCGGTGATATCTCGTCCGAACAAGCGCTCACGCTCGTGATGAAGCGGCCCGACTTCACCAATGCCGTGCGCGTGGCCGAGGCCATCAACGAACGCTTTGGCGGCGCAGCGAATGTCATGAACGCCGGGCAGATCCGCGTGAACGTACCCGGCGGCCCCGGCGGTGCCCCCGGTTTCCTCGCGGCGATGGAAGGCATTTATGTGAGTGTGGATGTACCGGCTCGCGTTGTCATCAACGAGCGCACCGGCACGATCGTCGCCGGTGGAAACGTACGCCTCGGCGAGGTGATGCTCACCTATGGCAGCATCGTCATCTCTACGCAGGAGGATCCGTTCGTCGTACAGCCGCAGCCATTTACCGGCGCCGACGCCGTCACCGGCACCGTCGGCACGGCCAACGTCGACGAAGAAGTGGCACGCTCGGTCGTACTCGAGCCCAACACCGACGTGAACGAACTGGCCGCCGCGCTCAACGAACTCGGCCTCAGCGCACGCGACGTCATCTCCATCTTCCAAGCCATTGACCGCGCGGGATCGCTGCAAGGCGAACTCGTCGTGCTCTGACCTCAATTTAAGTTTCACTCGTATCCCGACCGATACTATGCGTGTCGATAGCATTCATCCCAACGCCCTTGGCGGCGCCGGACAGTCGACCGAAAAGCTGCCGGACTCCGCCGAGGAGGCGGCGCGGCAGTTCGAGCGCGTCCTCGTGAAGCAGCTCGTCAGCTCGATGACGAAGGAGCTCTTCAACGAGTCGCTCGCGGGCGACGACGCACCGTCGTGGATGGGTGCCTACGGAGACATGCAGCGCGATTCGATGACTGATATTCTTGCCGACCACCTGGTCGATTCGGGCGCCTTGCGCCTGCGCGACCTCCTCATGAGACAATGGGCGCTCAACGCGGCCTCCACCGATACAAAGACGGAGAACGAATGATATCCCAGGACATCCATCGGGCGCCGGATGCCGCACCCGGCGAGCTGGCCGACGCGCTCATCCGCACGCTTGAAATCGAGCGCTCCGTACTCGAAGAGCTCGATTCAGACTTCCAGCTTCAGCGAGAAGCCATCACGCGGCGCGATTTCGAGACGATCGAAGACGCCACACATCGTACCAACGAAAGTGTGGCGCGGCTCGACACGCTCCGGATGACCCGGCAGCGCCAGACCCGCCTGCTTGCACGCACGCTCGGCATTCCGGGCGAGGACGTCCGCGTGGCGCAGATCACCGAGAAGCTCGGCGGCAACCTGCCGGTGAGCCTCCGGCTCGAGAACCTGCGCGACGACATCCGTGCGCTGGCCGATCAGGCCCAGGACAAAATCGACGAAGTTGCCTTTTTGCTGCAGCATAGCCTCGACCTCGGCCGCGACATGCTGCAGGCCATGCACGGCGCCGAGCCGTCCACCGGCACGTACGACGCCGCAGGAAAATCCGCACCCTCACAAAGTCGTGGCCTCGTAAACCGCCTCGGTTGACATGAGCTTGAACAACCTCGTCCAGATCAGTCGCGGCGCGTTCCGCGTGCTCGACGCGTCGATGAACGCGACGGCGCAGAACGTGGCCAACATGGAAACCGACGGCTACACGCGCCGGCGGGTGACGCTGCAGCCTGAGTCGCTCAATACGCGCGGACTCTGGTCGCAGTCCACCAACCGTAATGCGACGGGTGCCGGGGTTTCGGTGGCCGACTACGAGCGCCTGCGCGACACGCTCCTCCAGAAACAGACGTGGCAGGCGCGGGCCGGTTTGGGCGCGTCGACGGAGCAGCACAGGCTGCTGAGCACCGTCGAAGGCATTCTGGGTGCCTCGGGCGATACCTCGCTCACGACCCGCATCGGGGTGTTTTTTGAGGGATGGAGCGCCCTGGCGGATAACCCGAACA
>CBFGYX010000424.1:0-2226 GCA_965653075.1 uncultured bacterium | reverse complement strand
CAATCGGCTTGTCGAAGGCCGATATCAGTGGCAGTTCGCCGCGAACCACAGCTTCGAAGCCAGGGCCCGCGTTCGACACGACCTCGAACCGATCATCGGCTCGGACCAAAAGCGCCGCGACCTCGACTTCTACCTGCGGATTACCTCGCGATTCTGAGTCCGGCAGGTATAGAGTGAACTATTATCGGCGCGATAACCTGGGAACTACCTCGTCGATGTAGCACCATCCCCAATGCTCGCGGGGCTCGAAGGACTGGATGATGAGGTGGCCGGTCGCGTGGAAGTGCGCAGTCGCATGCCTGTGGGGCGAGGAGTCGCAGCATCCGACATGGCCACAGATGCGGCATAGGCGAAGGTGTACCCACGAGCTTCCCAACTTCAGGCACTCCTCGCAGCCGTCGGGCGTGCGCGGCTCCACGTCGCGGATCTGGTCGAGATGGGTGCAGGTCGTTGCCATGCCCGGTCTACGGGCCCTGTTATCCCGTGGATCCTTTCGAGCGACTGGCATACCGTAGCATTACGACGCCGCCTTCGAACGGGCGACTCTCGGCAAACTCGAAGCCGAGCCGGACGCCGGGCGGAAACATCGGCGTGCCGCCGCCGAGAACGACGGGGTGGACGTACAGCCGGACCTCATCGACGAGGCCCATCCGAAGGAAGGTCGCTGCCAGATCCGCTCCGCCAAGATCCATGTCACCGCCGGGCTGAGCCTTCAACTCCTCGATCTCCTCTCGCACCACCTCGCGCTTCAGGGTCGAGTTCCAGTCAACTGAATCCAGCGTCTTCGAAAATACGATCTTCGGCAGCTTCACCCATATGCGCGCGTACTCTGCCTCAACCGGGGAGATATCGGGGTGTCCATGAGCTGAGGGCCAGTACCCCGCCATGTTCTCATAGAGCCTACGGCCGTAGAGCGACGTGTCGATCTCGCCCGTCAGGTACTGGTTGTTGAAGTGCTGGTGGAGCTCCTCGCTGGGCACCGACCAGTCGAGGCGGCCATCTGCATCCTCGATGTACGCGTCGAGCGATGTGCCGAGCGCGTAGATAATCTTCCTCATGCCTCTGCCCTCGGACGCTTCTCCGCCTCCTGATAGACTCGCTCCAGTTCGGCGAGGTCGAGTTTTTTCATCTGCAGGTACGAAGCTGTCACTCGTTCAACGCGCTCGATATCGGAGTCTTTCAGCATCTCGAGCATGCGTTCGGGCACGATCTGCCACGAGACACCGAAGCGGTCCTTGAGCCAGCCGCACTGCTGCGCCTCGGGGTCGCCGCCCTGCGAAAGTGCATCCCAGAATCGGTCGACCTCTTCCTGCGAGCGGCAGGGGACCAGCAGCGAGACGCCTTCGGTGAAGGTGAACGGGTGCTCACCCGGGCCATCCATCACCATCAGTACCTGACCGTCGAGCACGAACTGAGCGTGCTTGACCGTACCCTCCGGCCCGGGCTCGCCGGCCTCGTAGCGAAGGATGCCGTCGACGTGCGTGTTCTCGAATACCGACGTGTAAAGGTTCAGCGCCTCCTCAGCCCGGCCGAACTGCTCGCCCACGAACAGGAATGAGGGCGCGATCTTCTGGCCGACGTCCTCGATCCGTCCTTGCGATAGCTGCCAGGTGAGGCCGAAGCGGTCCTGCAGCCATCCGTAGCGCTGACTCCAGGCATAATCGTCGCTGATTGGCATCATCGCCTGACCACCGTCGAGGAGCCGCTCCCATAGTTGGTCGATTTCTTCCCGACTCTCGCAGGTCACAAAGAGCGAGATTGCCGGAGTGATCTCGAACATCGGGCCGCCGTTGATGATCACCATCTGGTATCCGCTGAGGTCGAACTCGACGGCCTGGACCGATCCTGGAGGCTTCCCGTGGATCTCCGATCCGGCTTCCTGGAATCGGGTAACGGTACGTATGCCGGAATCCGGAAAAAGCGATGTATAAAATGATGCGGCTTCCTCCGCCTGATCGTCCATCCACAAATGAGGGATGATTTTCTGCTTCATAACACGTCTCCCTTTTAGCGTGAAATAGATCTTTTACCGTAGTCGAACGCGCGCCTTCTTTATCGACATCTACAGACGAGCAGCTTCGTTACACAATAGCCGTTGAGCTACGCAGTGGTGGAGGGTTATTGTATTTACAAACCCCGGTCACATCCTTTACAAACCATGGCTGATTCCACCGACCCCCGCAGCGTCGTCGAGCGTATGTTTGCTGCCTTCGGGCGCGGCGACAT
>CBFGYX010000423.1:0-2247 GCA_965653075.1 uncultured bacterium | reverse complement strand
CGGCGGTGAGATGCTCGAGGCGATGTCATCGGGCGAGGCCACCGGACCGCTCATCGGCGGCAACCTGATGCTCATATCACGCCTCATCGGGACTCCTTTCATGCCTGATCTTGACGGCGCGATCCTGTTTCTGGAGGAAGTCGGGGAAGAGCCGTATAAGATCGACGGTCAACTCGCGCACCTTCAGCTTGCCGGCGTCCTCGACCGTATCGGCGGACTGGTGATCGGCGGATTTACCGTCTGGGAGCCGAAGCACGACCGTCCGTCGCTCACGCTCGACCAGGTCTTCGACGATTACCTGCGCGGCCGCCCCTACCCCATCGCGCGCGGACTTCGCTACGGTCACTTTCCCGATAAGAACACGATTCCGATCGGCGTGCGAGCCCGACTATCAGTCGGGGGGACCACCGCGTCGCTTTCGATTCTCGAGCCTGTTACTGCGTAGGATTCATGCCGATTTTAGCGGAGCGGACCGCAGAGCCGCGAACGGATTGCTTAACATGGCCGTTTCCCTAAATCCGATCCATGCGTCTCGCCGTCTTTGCATCTGGTAGCGGCTCGAATGCCGAAGTAATTCTGCGCGCCGTCGCGGGCGGAGACGTCGCGGGCAGTGTCGAACTGGTGGTGACGAATCGTCCCGACGCCGGCGTACTCGGCCGCGCGGATCGCTTCGGCGTGCCGACGCACGTCATCCCGGCCGGCAAATTCGCCGACGGCGATCATATAATCGGCGTCCTTGCGGCCCACGACGTCGATACCATTGCCCTCGCCGGCTACTTGAAGCTCCTCCCGACACCGCTCGTGCAGCATTTCCGGCATCGCATCATCAACGTGCATCCTGCGCTACTGCCTGCGTTCGGCGGTCACGGGATGTACGGGATGAACGTTCACCGCGCGGTGATCGAGTCGGGCGTGCGGTGGTCGGGCGCCACGCTGCATTTTGTAGATGAATCGTACGACACCGGGCCCATCATCCTTCAGGCGCCGGTTCCGGTGCTGCCTGAGGATACGCCTGAGATGCTTGCGTCACGGGTGCTCGAGGCCGAGCATCGGCTCTATCCGCAGGCGCTCCGGCTACTGGCCCAGAATCGCCTGCGCATCGACGGCCGCCGCGTTTACATCGATCCCGTTACCCCTTCTTCTGACACCGGCAACACCGCTTAACCGATGATTGAAGTCAAGAACCTCCCCCCACCCGACGACCTGCAGCCCGTTCGGCGTGCGCTCATCTCCGTGTTCGACAAGTCGGGCGTGCTCGACTTTGCGAAGCGGCTCTCGGCGCTTGGCATCGAACTGATTTCAACCGGCGGCACCGCCCGGATGTTAACAGAGGCGGGGCTGGACGTAACCGAAGCGGCGTCGCTAACGGGCTTCCCGGAGATTCTCGGCGGACGCGTCAAGACGCTGCATCCGAGCGTTCATGGTGCGATCCTCGCGCGCCGAAACGACCCGGATGACCTGGCAGATCTCGATCGGCACGAGATTACACCGATCGACCTTGTGGTGACCAATCTCTACCCGTTCGAAAAGGCGGTTGCGTCGGCCGATGTGAACGACGCGATTGCAGCGGAGAACATCGACATCGGCGGACCGACGATGATTCGCGCCGCGGCGAAGAACTTCTTCTTTGTGGGTGTGGTGACCTCGCCGAGTGATTACGGCGGCGTGGCATCCGAGCTCGAGCTGAACGGCGGCACACTGTCGCTCGAAACGCGGCGCCGGCTGGCGACATCGGCGTTCCGGCTGACGGCAGCATACGACGGCGCGATCGAGGCCTACCTCTCGGCCGACGCCCACTCAGACGACCGCATGGCCGAGACATTTCGCGTGTCGGCTCCGCGCGCTCAAGAGCTGCGTTACGGCGAGGACCCGCACCAGTCGGCAGCGCTGTACGGCAATCCTTCGGCTGTGTATGAGCAACTGCACGGCAAGGAGCTATCCTATAACAACCTCCTCGACCTCGGAGCGGCCATCAATCTGATTGCGGAGTTTGACGACGCCGGGCCCTCGTGCGCCATCCTCAAGCATACGAATCCGTGCGGGGTGGGCACGGCCGATTCGCTGGAGCAGGCGTACCGGCGGGCATTTTCAACCGACCGGCAGTCGCCCTTCGGTGGCATCGTCGTCGTCAACCGCCCGCTCGACGCGGGGGCGGCATCCGCGGTCGATGAGATCTTTACCGAGATCGTCATTGCGCCGGAGTTTCATGCAGACGCGCTTGACCTCCTCAAACAGAAAAAGAACCGC
>CBFGYX010000422.1:0-2259 GCA_965653075.1 uncultured bacterium | reverse complement strand
CACGGACATCAAACCCATATCCGTCGTGGTAAAGGCCGACCTCGTGCGCGCCTATTCAAAGACGATGCAGCAGATCTTCCGTGCGATGCGCTTCTACGATGGCTTCAGCGAGGAGGCCAATGTGTGCGACATCTACGCCGCCAACGATTCCGGCATCGTTGACACCCTCGAGTGGATCACCTCGGAGGAGCAGATTGGCGTCAAGCAGCGCAAGAAGCGCGAAAGCGCCGCGCCCGCAGAGCGCGAGCCTTCCGAGCGCAGTGCATGGCAGCTCAAGGAAGTACAACACCACGCCATGAAGACGCATAACCTCGATCTTTTCTCGCATCAGCGGTCCACAGCCGTTGAGGCCGGCAACCCTGACACCTACGTCTTCGATGTCAACCAGCGCGAGAAGGAATTGCGGAAGGAATGTGCCGCGCTCGCCACGGAAGTTGCTTTTGCACTGCAGTCCGACGGCAAGGGCCTCGAAATCCGCGACGTCCACCGCCGCGCCAAAGAACGCTTCAACAAAGGCCAGGACGAGCTCAGCCTCGGCGAGCTGATCCAGAAGAAAGAGTGGCTGGAACGCTGTCTCAGATCGCGCCGGTTACTCTGACGTGCCACGAGTAACAGCGGTGCAATTTATCCACAGCAGCAGTCGCGTCATCCGATGACTACGTGAAGTGATCCGATGACTACGTGAAGTGATCCGATGACTACACGAAGTGATCCGATGACTGCGCGAAGCGATACGATGACTACGCGAAGTGATCCGATGACTACACGAAGTGATCCGATGACTGCGCGAAGCGATACGATGACTACGAGAAGCGATCCGATGACTACGCGAAGTACGCTAGATCCCGGAGGCTATCAATAGCTCTATGTCTCGGTGGGGCATGCCGAACATCGTGGCAAGGGATTTCTTGGTCAGGTGGCGACGATAAACGTAGGTCCCACTCCGCAAACTCTCGTTGCGCCATAGCGCCTCGTTGATGTTTCCCACCTCCCCGATGCGTATCAGATACGGCACGAGGACGTTGGTGAGGGCGTAGGTTGCCGTGCGTGCCGCATTCGAGGGCATGTTCGGGACGCAGTAATGGATCACGCCGTGCTCGCGAAATGTCGGTTCGGAATGGGTGGTGGGGCGGCTTGTCTCGATACAGCCTCCCTGGTCCATCACTGCATCGACGATCACAGAGCCGGCGCGCATCGAGGCCACCATCTCTTCGGTTACGACGACGGGAGATCGCTGGCCGTCCGCCATCATCGCGCCGATCACCACGTCCGCTGAAGACACGGCCTGACTCAGATACTGAGTCGTGGCCATCGCAGTAGTGATGCGGCGATCGAGGTAGTGCTCGAGGCTTCGCAACGCACTCAGGTCCGTGTCAAGCACGATGACGTGGACTCCAAAACCCAGCGCCGTCCGGGCTGCCCACTCACCAACCACGCCCGCACCCACAATGACTACACTCGAGGGGGGCACGCCGGAAATCCCTCCCAGCATCACGCCCTTTCCTCCTTCCCCGCTCTCGAGGTATCTCGCCGCGATTTGAACGGCCATCGAGCCCATGATCTCGTGCATCATCCGCACGATCGGTAGCGTACCGTCACGGTCGCGCATGAACTCGAACCCAATACCGGTTATTCTGAGGTCCATTAAGTGCTTGAGGAAATCAGGCGTCGTATTTCCTAGATGAAGTGCCGAGATCAATGTCTGTTTCTCCTGAAGCAACCGCATCTCATCCCCGGCGGGCGGACCTACCTTAACGATTAGTTCCGACTTGGAGTACAAATCCTCCGGAGACGTGACGACCTCAGCACCGGCCTCCGCATATTCGCGGTCAGAGAATCGGGCTTGCACGCCGGCGCTGGATTCGACAAACACTTCGTGACCGTTTGCCAGCAAGACGCCGGCCCCGCTCGGGGTGATGGCCACGCGCCGCTCTTCGTTGGTCGATTCCCGAGGCACGCCGATGCGAAGTGAACGGTGCTCAGCGGCCGTCGACGCAGGCTTTTCCATGGTCATTAAGCCGCGCTCGATCGCCAGCCCCTGAAGTGCCGGGATCTCAATCCCCATGTCGTACTGCTCAGGCATCGCTCATATGGCTACTTGGACGTCAAATATCCCGTCTGGAAGATAGCGGGTGGATGTGTCACTCGGAAACACGGCGTGACCATTCATACATCATTATTGTCGCGGCCTGTCCAACGTTGAGCGATTCCCGAGGCACGCCGATGCGAAGTGAACGGTGCTCAGCGGCCGTCGACGCA
>CBFGYX010000421.1:0-2260 GCA_965653075.1 uncultured bacterium | reverse complement strand
TAGGAATCATATCGATTATATCCGTGGCGATCATCGATGACGGATGGTGTCGCGACGAGAACTGCTGCGATGCCTTTCCACCGATATGCATCGCTGAGGAAGCACCCTCGAATGGCGCGAGGCCCTGCGCGATCAGCGACGCACACAGACCGCTCAGCACGTCGCCCGTTCCCGCGGTTGCCATGGCCGACGAGATGATCGAAGAAGCGATAACGTGGCCGGACGGAGAGCCGACAACCGAGGGTGAGCCTTTCAATAACAGCGTCACGTTCCACCGCCGCGAATAGTTGCGCACGAGGTTGAACGGGTCTTCACCTGGTGGGGCGTCCGGCGCCAGCCGCATGAACTCGCCGCGATGCGGAGTCAGCAGCCAGTCGGGTCTGCCGTAGCGTTCCAGGAACGCGGGGTCGTCAGCCAGTGCGAAGAGCGCATCGGCATCGATAACGGCCGGCACGGTGCAGGATTCCAGTAGTAGGCGCACGAACTCAAGCGTCGAGCGGTCGCGCCCGAGCCCCGGCCCGATCGCCAGCGCACGAGCACGCTCGATCCAGGGCTCAAGCGCGTTCATGGCAGCGGGCGCGTCGATCCCGCCGGAATCGACCTGAGGAAGTCCGACCATCGTCGGCGTGGTCAGTTTTCCGGCAACCACGTCCAGGACATCGCTCGGAACGGCGGCGCACACATATCCCGCACCGCCCCGCGCCGCGGCGAGGGCTGTCATTACAGGCGCGCCGGTCATGCCATGCGAACCACCGATAACGAGAGCCATCCCGGCGGAATATTTATGCGCGTCGGGCGAGCGGTCCGGGAGTTGCTTGCTAACCCAGGCGTTCGTCGTGAGAAGAGCTCCCCTTGATTGCGCACGCTCCCGGATTTCATCGGGGAAGATCCCGATCTCCGCAACTTCCAGATGCCCGCAAACCGTCGGTCCGTCGTTCATGAGCAAGCCTTTCTTCACGGCTCCTAACGTCACCGTGACCGATGACGTAACGCAATCGCCGAGGATCACCCCTGTATCAGCATCTAGCCCCGACGGGACGTCCACCGAGACGACCGGTACCTCGAGTTTATTGATTGCCTTGATGAGGTGGGATATCGGCGCGCGGACCTCCGCCGTGATGCCGATGCCGAGGGCGGCGTCGACAACGAGATCGGGGCGATATGTGTCGATCGAGCCGGCACCGTTGAACGCGACCAGTGTCAGCTGCCCCTGGATGTCTGCGTTTAGATGCGCGGTCAACCGATCGAACTGAGCAGCGGCGTCGGCACTGAGTTCGCCTGGCTCGTGCATTGAGATCACCGACACATCAAATCCTCGCGCAGCCAGCACACGCGCGACTACGTAGCCGTCGCCACCGTTATTTCCCTTTCCGCAGGCAACGAGCACACGTTTACCACCGATCTCAGCGAGCACTCGGGACGCGACATCAGCCACGGCGCGACCCGCGACTTCCATCAATACGGCGGACGACGTGCCCGCAGCGATGGTCGCTTCGTCGGCCGCCCGCATGTCGGATGTGGATAAAACAGGCAGGAGCCCACTGCGGATAAGCGATTCCGGGCCGTAACTGATGTTCATGGTGAGTCGGCGTCGGGCGTCTGGAGCGCGGGTGGAGCGTCGTTCGTAAACGTGATCGGTGTAGGCAGAGCTGTTTCCCATCGCGGCCTTACCGCGACCTCATCATCCAACCACATCACCGGCTCGGCGGGTTCATAGGGTGCCAGCGCGCCGGGCGACCACCTGCCGTCGGCGTCCAGATCATGAAAGGCGCGCAATCGGAATGTGCCTTCAGGAACCATGTCGATGAGGAAAGTCCCGTCTGGATTTGCGCTCACAGTTCGAAGCGGGTCTCCATCGCCACCTTCGTACACCTCAATGACCACAAGCTCCGGGGCCTCGTCGACGTTGACGCGGCCGGAGATTTCTCCCAAATCGCGGAGGTCAAGCACACGGTAATCCAGCTCGCGGGTTTGACCGCCCGCGTCGATGCGGATCGTCAGCGTTTCACCGGGTGAGAAAGGTGGATCGGTTTCGATGCCGTACGTCGTGCCGTCGGTCGTGGTGAAACCGTCGATCCGCCGAGTGCCTGTCGTATCGGCGGCGCTGACGAGGGATCGGAGCTCGCCTTCGGTCGCGGGCCGCGACAATGCGAATCCAGGCCGCTGCCACGGCAATAGGTCAACGACGCCATCGACTGCGTACGACGTATCCGGCACGAAAGTCTCCAGTCGAAGTCCCAGTGTATCGGTCGATGTGCTC
>CBFGYX010000420.1:0-2260 GCA_965653075.1 uncultured bacterium | reverse complement strand
AGCCCGACCCGTCGCCGCTGAATGTGGATGATTTGATGGATGCCATGCAGTTCGATAAAAAGGTCGAGGCGGGCGAGCTCAGGCTCGTGATCCTGGCCGACATCGGTCGCGGCGAGGTCCACACGTGCCGAGACACGGAAGTCGTTAAAGAAGCGTGGAGGCTCGTCCTGACGGGCGAGATCTGAGCGATGTCGCGGCCGGCGCACGTCGACGCCTCTCGAGGCCGGCACCATCGGCGAAATGCCGCGCTGATGGTGATCCTCGTAGTGGCCAGTTTCATCTCCGACCTGTTTCTACCGCTCGGCATCGCGGGCGGCGTGCTCTACGTAGTGCCGGTGCTGCTCACAATGTGGTTGCCCGACCACCGTATCACCGTTCCAACGGCGATCGTGTGCTCTGGATTGACGCTCGTCGGATTCGTGTACTCGCCGCAGGGAATGGATCCGATTTACGCCGTGACCAATCGTCTGCTTGCGGTCGGTGTCATCTGGGCGATTGCGATTGCTGCGCTGGGCCGTCGCCGCGTGGAGCGCTCACTCGCGGAGAGCGAAGCACTCAACCGCGCCATCGTGGCGTCCACGGCCGACGGAATCCTCACACTTAACGCTGAAGGGGAGGTTCTGACGGTAAACATCGTCGGTGAGAATATCCTGGGATACCAATCCGGAGCGCTGATCGGTAGGCCGTTCTCGGCGATTCTGGACGAGCAGGAAGCGCAGTCGTTCGATGCCAATCCCGTAGGCTGGCTCAGCGGATACACGCAGCCTGAAGGCGATCCGGGAGAAATACATGGCGTGCATCAATCGGGCGTGGTAATCCCTCTGGAGATCGTCGTCGTGCCACTGCATGAATCGTCCGATCCGCGATTCACGATCACGCTGCGGGATATCGCCCGACGCCGCGACAACGAACATCACCTGCTACGCTCTACGGAAGAAGAACGACGTGCCATCGGCTACGGACTCCATGAGGAGCTCGGGCAATCGCTGACGGGGCTGCATCTTATCAGTCGCCATCTCGCACGCCGGCTCGAGGAGCGAAACCTGGAGGAGGCGCAGGTTGCGGCGGACCTGTCTGAATTACTGCACGAAGCGGACCGGCTCGTGCTTGGCTTATTTGAGGAGATAACGCCACTGCACGGCGAGCGGGGTCTCGAGGACGCTTTTGGGAAGCTGGCTGACGCTGTCACGCAAAAACATGGCGTGCCGGTCGCATTCGAGGTGAAGGGCGATGCACCCAAACTCGACGACATTCACGCGGCACATCTATACCGCGTCGTGCAGGAGCTTGCAACGCTGGCTGCCGACAACGGCGCCGCCGAGATGCGCTGGGCGCTTTCGCCCAAAAGAATGGAGCTAACGTTGCACCAGATGCCGGTTGCGAGCGATGCGGCACGTGTGCGCCTCGATCAGCTTGCCTACCGCGTGCGGCTTATCGGCATGAAGATGCACCGCGAGCGTCCGTCGGCCGAAGAGCTCATCATCCACATTAATATGAACGGCGGTCGCTCTGCGTAACGTTCAGATTGTTACGCCGGATCAGCAACCTCTTCTCGCAGCGTCTGAAGCGCCCCGGCCCAGCGGCCAAGTTCATCCAGCAACAGATTCGCCGACGTCGTGAATGATGCTTCGGGCTCGAAAGCGTCTTCGTTTTCATTGATCCACTTCGTGAAGAAGGGAATGTGAACGGAATCCGGAATCGGCATCATCCGCAGCGCAGACGCGATGCGCTTCAGCACTTCAACAGCGCGCGTCCCGGCGGATACGCCGCCGTAGCTCACGAAGCCCATCGGCTTGTACGCCCATTCGCGGATCAGATACTGCATCGCGTTCAGAAGCGAAGCCGGCGGCACATGGTCGTATTCCGGAGTGACGACGACATAGGCGTCGGCCGCAGCTACCGTTTCGCTCCACTTGCGGGTGTGCTCATGCGCGTATGTGCCGAGCCTCGGGTGTGCCGACTCGTCGAACAGCGGCAGGTCGACTTCCGCGAGGTCCACGACTTCGACGTCAAAGCCGCCGTGCTCGCGCGCGACCGTCTCAAACCACTTCCCGATGAGATGTCCCTTTCGCGAAGGACGTGTGGCGGCAATAATGATCTGTAAACGTGGCATGAACTCCTGTGTTATTCGGCCGCCGGAGATGATTCTCGGGCGGCAATGTGAACTTAAACTTCTCGGCGGGCGAGCTCCCCTCCTCCCCTGTTTCGCCCTCTACATGCCGCCACACGTCCTTCGCGAAAGGGACATCTCATCGGGAAG
>CBFGYX010000419.1:0-2264 GCA_965653075.1 uncultured bacterium | reverse complement strand
TGATGAGCGGCCGGGTTGATTTCTCTGCCGCGCCACACCGGGGTCCGTCGGGAGAGAATCCGCAGCGTCGTTGTCTTACCACAGCCACTCGGCCCGAGCAGGGCGAAGATCTCGCCCTCGTGCATTTCGAAGTTCAGCCCCGAGACAACAGGCGGTCCCGAGCCGAAACGCTTATGTAGGTCTTCAACGGTGAGGAGGGCCATGCTTCCGGACTCGTATACCGGACGTTCGCTTACGTGTATGTTCTCTTACACGGGCTGGTTTTGACGCAACCAGCCCGTACAATGTTTATTAGGGCAGGATGAATAGGTAACCGGGATATAGGGAAAGGCAGGAGGACTTCACGAAGTGGAACGTGCACGCCTTAATCCTGCGAAGCGTCCCGGAGCATCTTTTCGGAGGAATTGCTCGACCTCGAACGTAGCCTCGGAGACGGCGCCGATGTCGATCCCCGTCTTGATGCCGACTGAATCGAGAAGCCACACCGTATCCTCCGTAGCGATATTGCCGGTCGCGCCGGGGATGAACGGGCACCCACCGAGCCCCCCGAGCGACGTGTCGAAGCGGTCAATACCCTCGTCGAGTGCCGCCCAGACGTTTACTAGGCCGAGGCCGCGCGTATCGTGCAGGTGCAGGACGATGGGTATGTTGCCGGCCGCATCCTGAACCGCGCGCAGGCGGTCGCGGATCATGTTGGGATTGGCCATGCCGGTAGAATCGGCGAGTGAGAGCGACTCCAGGCCGTCATCTCGAAACCGCTTGACGACGTCGACGATGAATCCGAGGTAGGTATCGCCCGGCCGGCTGTACCCGAAGACGGTCTGAAGGCCGAGCTGCGCCTGCATCCCCTTCGACGCTACCAGGTCGAGCATCAGCTCTGCCTGCTGCAGGGCGTCGTCGATGGTCATGTTGGTGTTGTCGCGCGCGTGCTGCTCGTTTGTGGCGATCGACAAATCGACGACGTTGATCCCCGCATCCGCTGCACGCTCTACGCCTCGACGGTTCAGGCATAGCGCCGACAACACGACACCGTCCCGCCGATCGACGCGCTTCGCGACCTCCTCGGCATCCGCCATCTGCGGTACCCAGCGTGGATGCACAAATGACGTCATCTGAATGCGCGTAAGCCCTGCATCCATTAGCCGATCGATTGTGCGCACCTTCAGGTCGGTCGGGATTGGCTTGTCCTCGAACTGGAAGCCATCGCGAGGGCCGACTTCGCATAGTTGTACGTGCTTGGGGCGGGTCATCTGTCGATCTTCTTCAGTTCCGCAACTTCAAGATAAGCGAAGGGCCGTCGAGAAAGGAACGCGCCCGGCGGATGCAGTCAACGCGAACGGGGTGCGACACAATTTGTCAGCGCGGCCATCACCGACGCAGGACACGCCGGCGGTCACCCGAAGCAAGTCTTATGTTGTCGAAACAGAACTATGAATGCACCGGACATGCCGTGCGTGGCCTTGCTATGCGGCCCACGCATCGGTCAAACCGGCACTCCGACCGCGTACAAGGTGTCCCGCGAGAGGTCCGCTCCGGACGCCCACCCGATGCCGCCGCCGTTGTTGATAGGATTGACGCGGCGGAACTCGTCTTCGTCCTTCAAACGCTGAAACACACCCTTATCCAGGAACGGACGGCAATCGACGTGCCGTACCTCCCCGGTGGCGAATGTTACCCGGAGCGCATAGCCGGTAAGGGGCTCAACGCCGTTAACACGTGGGGCCAGATCTATGATGGTATCAGACATGGATGCTCTAGCTTAATGGCTCGATCTCCTGTGGTGGCTCACCTTCAACGGCGGCGGTCCACGCCTGTTGCAATTCCCTCTCCCTCAGTACAGCCCATGCGTTGACCAACTTCTCCTTCTTCGGCGGAATCGAACCGGCGAGTACCTCCGCGCCTGGGATGCTTACGACCACTTCCTTTCCAGCATATTCAGCGTGGAAGTGCGGCGTATGATGTACTCGGTTGTCCTGGTAGTAGATGTAGATGACAATACCGAAGAACTCGGAGATGCGCGGCATGGACGACGCTCATGGTGACTCTGGAATTACTTCGGACGGCGCACGGGCGGCATAAGGATTAGGCTTGCCCGTGAAACCCACCTCCGCCATCGGGGCACGCTGCGGCGTACAGCCAAGGCCATTCTGCACGATCACGCCTGATTACTAGTTAGAGATATTCGCAGCCGCGATTCGCTTTGTGAGGTCGTCTCTTGCTGTTTTGCTTACCCGGCGGGCCAAGGAAGTGGCCAATAATGATAG
>CBFGYX010000418.1:0-2270 GCA_965653075.1 uncultured bacterium | reverse complement strand
GGCGGCGTCGGTGATGTTCGATGCATTGTACATCCCCGGCGGGAAGGCCAACGTCGAGGCGCAGTCGGAGCTGGGCGACGCGCTGCACTTCATCCAGGAGATGTTCAAGCACGCCAAGCCGATCGGCGCAAGCGGCGAGGCCGTAAAGCTCATCGAGAAGGCATACCTGCCCGGCATCGACGCCGGCAAGCCGAAAGCAACCAAGCCGCTCGGCGTCATTCTGTCGGAGGATGGCGCGAAGGAGAGCTTCCTGAGCGACTTCAAGGAGGCGATCGCGCACAAGCGATTCTTCAAGCGGAAGCAGTCGCCCATGGTACCCGCGTAGGCAATAGCTCACATCATCCGGTTTCACGGTAACGGTGCGTTCGAACGAGCGCACCGTTTTTCTATGCGCCTGTTTTGCGTTTGCCTGTTCTCCGTGCGCCTGAGGACCGTGCGCCTGCTTTCCCTCAAGATGGATTGTGAGCACGAATATCAAGAAGCAACAAAGTCCGCGCGGGCGCCGAAACCCTCGACCATGCTCTAAGCCGTTTGAGCCACCAGACATGACCGAACACTGCCGCTCACTCTCGGTGAATGCGCCCTCAGATCAAGAAAGCATGAATCAGACAACGAACTCTGAAACCCTCGACCTTGGTCTAAGGCGTATCACCTCATGAAGCGGCCGGGAAGCCGTCATCGTCCGCAACGAACATCATCAATCAAACAGATAGCGCCATGACAACCATTCTCAGAAGCGACCTCACCTGCCCCTCGTGCATCCAGAAGATCAAGGCCCAGGTTTCCAAGGTCGACGGCGTCAGCGAGGTCGAGGTCCACTTTGCTACCGGCAAGATCGAAGTCAACCACGAAGACCGGCCGGCCATCAGCGACGACCTGCTGCAGGCCGTCTCACGCGCAGGCTACGAGGCCCGTATCTCAGCCTTCTAACCGGCAGATCGAAAGAGAACGGCCCGATCACGACCCTCAGACTCTCACCCATCTCTACAAGATCAGAACCATGAGAAAGCTACACTCCACCACACTCGTCCTACTTCTTGCTTCGTTCATAGCGGCCGTCGGTGTTTTGCCGCAGAACGCCTTCGCCCACTGCGACACCACCCAGGGTCCCGTCGTGCTTGAAGCCCGCAAAGCGCTCGAAGCGGGCGATGTGACGCCGCTTCTAAAATGGATAGCCGAAGACGATGAAGCCGAGCTGACGGCTGCCTTCAACCGCACCCTTAAGATCCGTGGCAATGAGGACGCCGAGATCAGCGACATGGCCGACATGTACTTCCTCGAGACGTTCGTTCGTCTGCACAGGATGAGCGAAGGCGTCGGTTACACCGGCATCTCAAACGAGCCCGTCGCACCTGCGATTGCCGCGGCCGACCTCTCACTCGAAACAGGATCAACCGACGCACTAACCGACCTGCTCGTCGGGCAGCTTCGCGAGGTCATCCAGGAGCGCTTCGACGCAGCTCTTGCGTCTAAAGCACATGCCGATCACGCGGTCGAAGCGGGCCGCACGTACGTCCACAACTACGTGCTCTACACGCACCTCATCGAAGAGCTTGATCATCTGATCAAACACGCCGCCGAGGCCGGCCACGGCGCCGCCGCCGCGCACGCGCACTAATCCGATTTCTCAACGCATCTTGACGCGCGGTCGACGCCTGCTTCACCTGAGCGGGCATTGGCCGCGCGTTCGGCGCGTATAAGCGCATCGTTCATGTTGCGGCCACCGAGAGAAAGATGAAGCAGCTCGTCTACATCGACAACGAGGGCATCACGGATCCCCACACCAACCTCGCCATCGAGGAGTACGCCCTCCGCTACCTCGACCCGAGCTACACCTACCTCCTGTTCTACGTCAACGAGCCGTCCATCATCATCGGCCGCAACCAGAACACGCTCGAGGAAATCAACCACCAATATGTGAAGGAGCGCGGCATCCACGTGGTGCGCCGCCTCTCGGGCGGCGGCGCCGTCTACCACGATACCGGCAACCTCAACTTCAGCTTCATCACCGACTACAAGGTCGACCGCCTCCACAACTTCCACCTCTTCACCGGGCCTGTCGCGCAGGCGCTGCAAACGATGGGCGTCAACGCGAAGATGCAGGGTCACAACGACGTCGTGGTCGACGGCAAGAAGATCTCCGGCAACGCCCAGTTCTCCACCTCCCGCCGGATGTTCAGCCACGGCACGCTACTCTTCAACAGCGATCTGTCCGAAGTCACGCGCGCCCTCAACCCGAAACCAAGCAAGATCGAGTCGAAGGGCCACAA
>CBFGYX010000417.1:0-2281 GCA_965653075.1 uncultured bacterium | reverse complement strand
CGTATTACCGTCAGTTGTGTGACCTGACAGTTGATTGACATGACAGCTTGAAAGACATGACGGATGATTGACATGATAGGCCCGCGCTCATGTCCGAAAGAACTGCTTACCCGCAAGTTGACGCACAAGTCCTTTAAACTCGAGGCCAAGCAACGTAACGAGTGCCGTCGACGGATCCAGGTCCAGGTCGATGCAAAGCTTGTCAATATGTACAGGTCCGGCGGCAAGTGCATCGAAAAGCCGCCTCTCCTGCGGATTCAGCTCGACATCCGGCTCCGGCCGCGTTTCGGATCCGCTATCCACATTCAACCCGAGCGCCTCGATGATTTCATGTGGTGATGTTACGAGCTGCGCCTGGCTGTCGCGAATCAGGGCGTTCGTTCCGCCGCCCGGTGCCGAGTAGATAGGGGATGGAAGAGCAAAAACCTCACGGTTCTGTTCGATTGCGAGCCGCGCCGTGATGAGCGCGCCGCCGCTGGGGAATGCCTCGACGACGAGCGTGCCGAGCGACATCCCGCTCACAATGCGGTTCCTGCGGGGAAAGTGCGGTGCATCGGGCGCGGCGTCCATCGCAAATTCTGAGACCACGGCCCCGTTCTCCGTGATCCGTTCCGCCACCCGCCCGTGGCGCGCCGGATAGATCACATTGACACCCGATCCAAGCACGGCGACGGTCTTGCCGCCAACGCTCAGGGCTCCTTCGTGCGCGGCAAGGTCGATCCCATACGCGAGGCCCGAGACCACAACGATCCCTGCCTCAGCAAGTGCGGCAGCGAAATCATGAGCGGCGCGTTTACCATATTCGGTGGCTCGCCGTGTGCCGACTATCGCCACGGCCGGACCCAAGAGCGCGTCGGCGTTACCCTTCGCCCACAAATAAACCGGCGGATCGTAGATCTCGCGGAGCAGCGCCGGGTACGCGGGCGATCCCGGCAGGACGAGCTGTGCGCCTTCTTTCTGGGCGGTTTCAAACTGATGTCTGACCTGCTCCCAATCATTGAATGACGCGAGAGCCTGAGCGGTTGTGTCGCCGATACCGGGCACCGCGCGGAGGGCGGCATACGGTGCGGCGAGCGTCCGAGCGGCTGATCCGAATCGACCGATGAGCGTCCGCAGCCGCCAGGCGCCTACGTTCGGCACGAGCGAGAGCGCGACGAGCGCTTCGTCCTCCGTCAGCGTAGGCGCGTCGTCATCCGACCAGAGCGAGCCCTGTTGCATCATGCCTCCGAATGGTCATAGCGCGCATGGTCATAGCGCCGAAAGGTCATAGCTCCGACAACTCATCGCCCGCGCGAACGGCCTGCCATAGATCGTGCCGCAGTTGTTCAAGCCCCTCGCGAGACACGGCGCTGATGGCCCTGAGGTCTGCCTGCGCCGGAAAGCTCTCGCGAAGCTTCGGCAGTAAATCGCGGCGGTCCTCCTCACTGAGTAGATCAAGCTTCGACAAGGCCACGATCCGCGGCTTGTCGAGCAGTTCCACGTTGTAAGCCTCGAGCTCACCCAGTAGTGTCGCGTATTCGGTGAGCGGATCCGGACTTGTGATGGGGATGAGGAAGAGCAGAACGGCGTTGCGCTCGATGTGCTTGAGGAATTGCAGTCCGAGGCCGCGGCCCTCGCTCGCGCCTTCGATGATGCCGGGGATGTCGGCGATGACGAACGACTCATAATCGCCGACATAAACGACGCCGAGCGAAGGTTCGAGGGTCGTGAAGGGATAGTCGGCAACTTTAGGCCGCGCAGCCGACAGAGACGACACGAGCGTGCTTTTGCCGGCATTTGGAAAACCGACGAGGCCGACGTCGGCCAGGAGCTTTAGCTCGAGCGTGATATCGAATTCTTCGCCCGGTTCGCCCGGCTGCGAGTGCCGCGGCGCCTGGTTGGTGGCCGACTTGAAGAAGGTATTGCCTTTCCCCCCACGCCCGCCCTGCGCGATGACAAACCGGTCGCCGTCGGCCGCTATCTCTCCCACGACCTCATCTGAATCGGTATACTTGATGACGGTGCCCGGCGGCACGCGCAGGATGATGTCGTCGCCATCCTTCCCCTTCTTGTTGTTGCCCGACCCAGGCTCGCCGTTCTGGGCGAAGTGATGCCGGTTGTATCGGAGGTCGAGCAATGTATAGAGGTTCGCATCCCCCACCAGGATCACGGAGCCCCCTTGCCCGCCGTCGCCGCCGGCCGGCCCTCCGCGCGGCTCGTACTTCTCCCGTCGAAAGGCCACGGCCCCCGCACCCCCTTTGCCGCTTCGAACCGTGATAGTGACGTAGTCGACGAATTTCAT
>CBFGYX010000416.1:0-2289 GCA_965653075.1 uncultured bacterium | reverse complement strand
GAGGTCGTCGCGCTCGACAAAACCGGCACGCTCACCGAAGGCCGGCCCCGCGTCGTCGACGTCGTGGCGCACGGCGCTGTGACCCAAGACGAGCTGCTTCGCCTCACCGCCGCGCTCGAGATCCGCTCCGAGCACCCGATTGCCGAGGCCATCGTCGACGAAGCCAATGACCGCGGACTGCCGCTCGCCGATGTCTCCGACTTCGAGGCGCTGCCCGGTTTCGGTGTTGTAGGCACGGTCGATGGTCGTCGCATCCTTGCCGGCGCCAGACGGCTGCTCGAGCGCGAGGCCGCCGACCTCGGCCCGATCGATGGCCACCTCCAGCGCCTGAGCTCGGCCGGAAATTCAGTCGTCGCGGTGGCTATCGACGGCGTCGGCGCAGGCGTCATCGCCGTTGCCGACCCCATCAAGCCGTCTACGCCCGCGGCCATTCGCCAACTGCACGACCTCGGCTTCCGCGTGGCCATGATCACGGGCGACAACGAGGCAACGGGTCGGTCCGTGGCCAAAGCCGCGGGCATCGACGAAGTCGTGGCCGACGTCCTGCCCGACGGCAAGGTCGACGCCGTGAAACGCCTCAGCGAGGGCGGCCGCCGCGTCGCGTTCGTCGGCGACGGCATTAACGACGCGCCTGCACTCGCGGCCGCGGATGTGGGCATCGCCGTGGGCACCGGCACCGATATCGCCATCGAATCGGCCGACGTCGTGCTGATGTCCGGCGACCTTCTCGGCGTCGCACGCGCGTTCAGCCTGTCGAAGGCCACCATCCGCAACATCAAACAAAACCTGTTCTGGGCCTTCGCCTACAACGTGGTGCTCATCCCGGTCGCTGCCGGCGTGCTCTACCCGTCGTTCGGCATCCTCATGAACCCGATGTTCGCCGCCCTCGCCATGGCCCTCTCCAGCGTCTTCGTCATCACCAACTCGCTGAGACTGAAACGCTGGCAGCCGGAAATCGCGGCTTGAAGGATGGGCTGATACCCGGACTCCACGGTCGTGCCAATTCGAACGGACGGGCGAGGCATCTCTCGTTCCCTCCACATGACGACGTAATGATCGTCCTCGGATGCGCAGCCCCTGCCGATGCCGACAACTGGAAACTGAAAACTGAGAACTGATCCCTCAAGAGCGTTTTCCTGGTTCGCTCGTATGCGTGTGGTTGAGGGAAGAACCGGGTTCGGCCTCGCCAGGGTTCACCAACCGCAAGCCGGGACGGTGATGGCCGCGCGCTGCCCAACGGCTCTTGCGCCGATAACTCCGGACGCACAGCCCGACGGCTCCGCTTACCGTACGGAGTTACCGCCCGGCACACCTACTACGCCGCCTCCAGCTCCACCTGCTCGGCCGTAGCCACTAACACGTCCGCCTGTTCGAGCTCTCTCGCCCGGATCCGCCGCATGTTCACCGCCATCATAATCGCGGTCAGCAGTGCAACGACCAGCAATGCGGCGAAGACATGGAACGCGACGTCATAACTGCCCGTGGCGTCACGAACCGCCGCGACCACCATCGGACCTGCGATGCCCGCCATCGACCACGACGTGAGCAGGAGCCCATGAATCGCCGCCAGCTCCTTCGTGCCGAACAGGTCGCCGATGAACGCGGGCAGCGAGGCGAATCCGCCCCCGTACATCGACAGCACGAGGAAAAGCAGTATCTGAAACGCCAGGGCGCTGGTTGTATGCGGAAGCACCAGGAACGCCACGAGTTGCACCGCGAAGAACAGAATGAAGATGTTCGACCGGCCAACGTAATCCGACAGCGCCGCCCATCCGATGCGGCCGCCTCCGTTGAAGAGTCCCATCAAACCCACCATCGTCGCGGCCGCCACTGCCGTCATCCCCACCTTCTCCTGAGCGAGCGGTGAGGCCACGGAGATCAATTTGATACCCGCAGCGATGTTGATGAACATCATCACCCACAACATCCAGAAGCGCCGCGTACGAACGGCCTCACGCGCCGTCATCTGCGCAAGATCGCGCCCGGCTCTGATCTTTGGCGCACCGTTGGCGGCAACCTGCAGTTCCCAGTCGGCCGGCGGCCGCACGATATAGGCGGCACCGAGCGACATCAGCGCGAGGAAGCCGGCACCGAGCATCACAAACGTCTGCGCGATGCCCACGCGCTGAATCAGATGCGCGGCAATCGGACTCGCGATCAGCGCGCCTGCGCCGAATCCGAGCACCGCCATGCCCGTCGCCAGGCCGCGGCGGTCCGGAAACCACTTGATGAGCGTCGACACGGGTGCGATGTAGCCGATCCCCAGACCGATGCCGCCGATCACGCCGT
>CBFGYX010000415.1:0-2289 GCA_965653075.1 uncultured bacterium | reverse complement strand
CGGCTCAGGTGCTGATACGTCGAATCGGTGTTCGTGAACCCCTTCCCGCTCTCATCGAGCGTTCCCGGCAGCGTGACCTCTTCGGGGAATTGCTCGCCGTGACGTGCGTCGCCACGACGAGCTGCGATCGTATCGAGCAGCAGTTCCCAGGTGCCGCCAAGCGGCAGCCTGTCTCGTTGCCGGTCTTGCGGCTGAACCTCCTGCGCGAGTACCGTCCCCTCCGCCGCCACCACCAGCAGCATCAGTATCAATGTTAGCGAGATCCGTCGCATCGCGTTGAGGGTGGATGTAGGGCACCGCCTCATGGGCCGGGCCGGCGTGTGCCGTTAAAACGAGAGCCCATATCCCCACTCAAAAAGCGGATCGTAGTCATCCCCGCCGACGGTGAGGGGCACCTGGTCCATCGACCGTGGCCATGTGAACGACAGCTTGCCCGTCGGGGCGTAGTCGCCGAAGATGACGTCCGCCACGCCCTGGCCTTCGGTGCCGGGCAGCCAGGCGGCGAGGAAGGCGTCGGAGCGGTCGAGCGTCTCGCCCAGAATCATGGGCCGCCCGGAAATGAGGATGGTGATGACGGGCGCGCCCGACGCATGCGCCGCTTCCACCGCGGCGATGTCCTCGGCGTCGAGCGTGAGGTCGTCGGTATCACCGGAGCCTTCGGCGTACGGCGTCTCGCCGATGACAACGATAACGGCGTCGGCACCCTCGGCGCCGCTTCCGTCGAGTGAAAACGTAACCTCGGTGTCGGCGCCGACGGCCCGGCGAATCGCTTCGAGAATCGTCGTGCCGCCGGTCGTTACCTCACCCGAGGCGCCCTGCCACTCGATCGTCCATCCACCGCTCTGGTTGCCGATGTCGTCGGCGCTCTTGCCGGCCACGTGGATCCGCGCGATATCTTTCGACAGCGGCAGCGCGCCGGCTTCGTTCTTCAGCAACACGAGCGACTCGCGCACGGCCCGACGCGCGACCTCGCGGTGCTCATCCGAGCCGAAGCGCTCGAGCAGGCTCCGGTCGGCCATCAGCGGCGCGTCGTCGTCCATCAGCCCCATCTGGAACTTGACGCGCAGAATGCGGCGCACGGCATCGTCGATGCGCTCCTCAGAGACGGTGCCTTCTTCCACCAGCTCCGTCAGCGCCTCGATAAACTCGATGTAATCATTGGGCATCATCGCCATATCGACCCCGGCGTTGATCGACATGCCGACGGCGGTCTTGAAGTCCGAGTGGACCTGCTGGATGGCGTTGTAGTCGGAAATCAGAAATCCTTCATATCCCATTTCCTCTTTCAGCACGGTCGTCAGCAGATACTCGTGGCCGTGGAGTTTTTCGCCGTTCCAGCTGCTGTAAGACGGCATGATGGTGCCGGTGCCCGCTTCGATGACGCTGTAGAACGGCGGCAGGTGGATTTCGCGGAGTTCCTCCTCGCTCACCTGCATGTCGCCCTGGTCGAGCGGCGCGTTCTCAAAATCGCCGGTGCCGAACGCCGTGCCTCCATCCCCCACATAATGCTTCGCAGAGGCCAGCACGGCGAGCGGATCAGAGAGGTCCGACGTCTGGTAGCCGCGAACGGCCGCTGCCCCGAGCTCAGCCGCAAGTTCCGGCTCCTCCGAGAACGCCTCGTACGTGCGGCCCCAGCGGATGTCGCGCGCGACGCACACGCACGGCGCGAAATTCCAGTTGATGCCGGTGGCGCGCACCTCGACCGCGGTGATGCGGGCGATTTCTTCGACGAGATCGGCGTTGCGCGTGGCGCCGAGGCCGATGTTATGGGGAAAGATGACGGCGCCCAGAACGTTGTTGTGCCCGTGAACCGCATCGACGCCGTAGAGAATGGGGATGGCGAGGCGCGTCTGTAGGGATCGGCGTTGCAGGTCTTCGTACGCTTCCGTCCACGAATTGACGTCGTTGCCCGCGGCCGGGTCGGCGCCGCCGCCCGACAGGACGGAGCCCAGGAAGTAGTTGGCGACGTCATCCGGATCCTTGAGGCCGGTGATTTCCGCCTGCGTCATCTGGCCGATTTTCTCAGCCAGCGTCATGTCGGCAATCAGCGAGTCGACGCGGGCATCGATATCGACGGACGCGAGCTGGGCCGTAGACACGGATTCCGGTGCATCGCAGGCGGCGAGAAAGATGCCGGCGCCGATGAGGTAAACCGCGAAGACGATTCTCTGGTACTTGCGGAGCATCAATAATGGCATGTTGTGAGCGTGAAGTGTGGAAGGGCTTCCCGGCTTTAGCAAAAACGGCGCCCGGGAAAACTGAGGACGATGCGTTAATTGGTGATACGGA
>CBFGYX010000414.1:0-2293 GCA_965653075.1 uncultured bacterium | reverse complement strand
GCAAAGCGCTCCTGCCCGATTTCGACGTCCTCGATAGCGAGTCCCCGGCATCCTCGGGTGATGGGATGATCGACCTGCCGGTCATTCGCTGACGGGCAGGATCTCGAGCGGTGCCTCAAACGAGCCGTTGCTCGCTCGGCGAGACGGATATCCGTGGCCGGTTTTCTGCTTGAGGCAACGTGTCATTAAGTCGGGTATCAAAGGTACGCGTACGTGGGCACGCGTCACACCTGTAACGATCCCCTCAGTCCGCCGCCGTAACGGCTCTGTGCAAATGTTTACGCATCCATCGGCCTACCTTTTTGTGTTGCTATTCAATAACAAAAACAAAGAGGATAGACCATGATCTGGACCATCATCATCATTCTGCTGGTTTTGTGGCTTGTGGGCTTGATCAGCGGCGCCACGATGGGCGGATTTTTGCACATCCTGCTCGTGATCGCCATCATCGTATTCATTGTCGACCTGCTCCGCGGGCGGCGCGTAGCCTGAGGTCGATATGCGCATCCTTGGTATTGTGCTCATCATCCTCGGCGTGGTGGGTTTCTTCATCGGTAGCGTATCCTTTACGCAGGAGGAAACCGTGGCGGATCTCGGGCCGGTTGAAATCGAGCGCGAAGAAACGCGTTCATTCCCGATTACGCCTGTTGCGGCGGGAATTGCCGTTGCAGCCGGGGTTGTTCTCGTCGTGGCGGATGTTCGACGCCCACGCACATGAACGTACCTCCGCACGAGCGAAAACAGGCTGGATGATGGACGGCGGGCGCATCGGCGTCCGCCGTCTGACCCGCCTTCGGCTCGTCTTTGCCCTGCTGTTGGTCGCGCTGGTGACGCTCGGCACTGCGGATGCTATGGCGCCGCAGGATACCATTTACGTGGTCAGGCAAGGATGGCATCCGGGTCTTGTGCTCCCCATGCGGCTTGCCGAGCCGCTGCTCGTGGGCGAGCTCGAGGGTGATCGTCCGCGATACGTTGAAATCGGCTGGGGCGATGTCGACTACTATCGGGATCCCGAGCCTGGTCTCGCGACGCTGCTCCGCGCCGCGCTCGTGCCGACGGCAGGTACGGTGCAGATCGTACCCGTGTGGACATCCGCCGAGCGCTTCGCTCGCGGCGCCGATCTGTACGGCTACGTGGTGCCGGATTCTCTACGCACGCCGCTGCTGGCGTACCTGATGGCCGAGATCGCACTCGAAGACGGCGAGGTCGTAGACCAGGGGCCGTCGCTTTACGGGGGCGGACGCTTCTTCGCAGCGACTCGTCGATATCACATGTTCCACAACAGCAACCACTGGGCCGCCCGTGCGCTTCATACAGCCGGCTGCGACCTCTCGGTCTGGCAATCGCTCATCATCGAGCTGCTGTTCATTCAGCTCAGTGAGTGCGGGTTCGAGATCGAAAGTACCGAGTGACTAGGCCCGTGCTCAGTCTGCAGGGTTGCTGAGCCTGAGATCCCGCGCTCTAAGCTGGAGCGTTGTGCGGCCGTTCCAATGGTTCTCTTCGATTGAGTAGAGCAGCTCAAGCGGTTTTCCATGCCGCGAGCTTTGCGCTACGTCATCGAATCGATTCGCCATGTTGAAGCCGATGACTTCCTCAGGACTTCCACCCGCAAGATCCCTAACCCTGAACTTCAGATGCGTTTCGGATTTACCGAGGAGCCTCGGCCGGCCAACAACCTGGAGCGCGCTTGCGTGAAACACCGGCGTGGGGTTCTCCGGTCCGAACGGCTCGAACTGACGCAGTATGGCCCAGAGCCGGGGACTGATCTCACCGACTTCTAACCGGGCGTCGTAGTCTATCGCCGGCGTCAGCATGTCGGGCTCGATCATGCCGCCTACTACTTCGTTTAAACGCTTCCTGAACTCCGGGAGGTTTTGCTCCGGCAGTGAAAGCCCGGCGGCGTAATCGTGTCCGCCGAATTGAGTCAGCAGATCCTCGCACGCTTTCAGCGCCTCGTAAATATTGAGCCCCGCAATCGACCGCGCCGAGCCCTTGATCTCGCCGTCAACCGATGTCAACATGACGGCGGGCCGGTAGTATTGCTCGACAATGCGGCTCGCCACGATACCGATGACGCCGAGATGCCACTCGGGATCGTATAGAACGAGAGCGTGCGGCATGCCTGACGTTATCTGCCGGTCGGCGACTTTGAGTGCTTCTCCCGCGGTCTTCGCATCGAGCGTGCGGCGCTGCTGATTCAGCTCTTCAAGTCGGCGCGCAAGGGCAGCGGCTTCATCTGATTGCTCGGCGAGCAGGAGGTCGACGGCGAGAGACGCATGGCCGAGGCGGCCTG
>CBFGYX010000413.1:0-2294 GCA_965653075.1 uncultured bacterium | reverse complement strand
AGGCCTTTGAAAAATCGATCGGCTCTGTGTCCTGCGTCGTCGCCGCTCCTGCGGCTTACTTCTGTACGCCGCAGGAGCGGTGAGCAATGGGCAGTGAGCAGTCACGGTGAACTTAGAGCTGCCGACTTAAAATCGAAACCCAATACTGTCCCATTGCAAAGCCTATCAGGCCTTTGAAAAATCGATCGGCTCTGTGTCCTGCGTCGTCGCCGCTCCTGCGGCGTACAGAAGTACGCCGCAGTCGCTCCTTCTACTCGCTGCGCTCGTCAGTCACCTGCGGCTCGTGACGCACGCCTTGATCTGTTCGATTTGATCTTTGGCCTGAGAAGATGATTGTTCAACAGTCAGCTATCAGCCTGTTGAAGTAAACATGCCGTACAGGCGGCAGAAATATTTTGCAGATCAAGGCGTCCGACGAGCTGCGAATGAGGCGTACAATGGTACGTCGCAGTGAGCGGTGAGGAAGGACAACGCGGAGATGCGGAATATTTCAACGGCCTGCTATGTGCATCGTCTATACCTGCAAGCCCGTCGCTCAAAGCTCAAAGCTCATCGCTCATAGCTCGATCGGCATTCTCCCCTCCGCCTGCCGCTTACCGGCGAGCCAGTCGACGACGGCCGCGAGCGCGGCGGGTCGGAATCCATACGTGATGATCGCCGGCGCCGGCACGTCGTGCACCGTGTAGGGATTCCATAGTGCGATGTGGAGACTGGGCTTGATGTGCTCGATGAGCTGCTTGAGCTCGGTATCCGGGCGGCGACGACTGGTGCTGACGAAGATGATGGATGTGTCCTGGCGGTCAATCGTGTCGATTACCTGTGCCGCCTGCATCGGGTGCGCATGGTCGAAGATGATGGGTCGGACGTCGTAAACTCGGTTTAGCGCGCGCACGACCTCCTCACCTGTAACGCCCTGATCCGACGCCGCGCCTCCACTTGCGCGGTCGGCAACGACGACGGCGACCCGGGCGCCCGGCGGCGGCGGACCAGGATCGCCGTAAGTGGTGAGTCCGTTAGCCCACGCGGCGGCCATGAGCCGCTCGTCCTGTAACCGGGCATCCTCCGGATAGTCGGCGGCCCTGCTCGGATACTCCCTCGCAAGCTCATCGAGGCGGCGATGCTTCTGGGCCAGCTCATCGGCATCGATCGTTCCCTCGTGGATGGCCCTGGACAGCGCGGAGGCGGTCCGCTCGACGTCATCCGCCGAACCCAGCGCCATCACCATATCAGCGCCCGCGGCAAGCGACCGCACCGCCGCCTCTTCCACCCCATATCGCCGCGAGATGGCATGCATTGCCATGGAATCCGTGATGATGACGCCATCGTAGCCCCATTCAGTACGCAGGAGATCCGTGAGGATGCGGCGCGAGAGCGTGGCCGGATGTACGTGGTCGAGTGCAGGATAAAGGATATGGGCCGTCATGAGGCACGGCGTGCGGACCAGGATCGCCGTGAGTGGTGAGTCCATTAGCCCACGCGCCGGCCATGAGCTGCTCGTCCTGTAACCGGGCATCCTCCGGATAGTCGGCGGCCCTGCTCGGGTACTCCCTCGCAAGCTCATCGAGGCGGCGATGCTTCTGGGCCAGCTCATCGGCATCGATCGTTCCCTCGTGGATGGCCCTGGACAGCGCGGAGGCGGTCCGCTCGACGTCATCCGCCGAACCCAGCGCCATCACCATATCAGCGCCCGCGGCAAGCGACCGCACCGCCGCCTCTTCCACCCCATATCGCCGCGAGATGGCATGCATTGCCATGGAATCCGTGATGATGACGCCATCGTAGCCCCATTCAGTACGCAGGAGATCCGTGAGGATGCGGCGCGAGAGCGTGGCCGGATGTACGTGGTCGAGTGCAGGATAAAGGATATGGGCCGTCATGAGGCACGGCGTGCGGTCCTGCACGGCGCGGCGAAACGGACGCAGTTCAAGCGCCTCCAACTCTCTGCGAGATCGATCGACGACCGGCAGGCCGAGATGCGAATCGACATGCGTGTCTCCGTGCCCCGGGAAGTGCTTCACACATGTGGCCACCCCCGCCGCCCGGCATCCTCGCGCCCACGCGAGGGCGTGCTCAGCGACGTCGTCCGGATCGCTGCCGAACGAACGATCGGCAATCACGGGGTTCTCCGGATTGCTGTTCACATCCAGCACCGGCGCGAAATCCCAATTTATACCCAGCGACGCCAGCGCCCGTCCCGTTGCCCCGCCGATGTCCTCCGAGAGTTCCAGGTCACCCGCCGCGCCCAGACACATGGCACTCGGCGGGAACGGGAGATCCGATGTGCGCAGCACCCC
>CBFGYX010000412.1:0-2300 GCA_965653075.1 uncultured bacterium | reverse complement strand
ATGTTCGCGGGCGCGCAACATCTCGACGCGCTCGGAAAACCGGGTCAGGTCGGGCTGCTCTACGGCTTCGAGCGCAGCAAGCTGAGATTCCGTCAGATGTGATCCGAGCAGGCGCCGGGCCGTCTCCGATTTCTTCTCGGCTTCGGTATACCGCCGCTCTTGCTCAGCAACGTGCTGCTCGGCCGATTCCAGATCTCGCTTGAGTGCTTCGAGGCGGACGAGTACTTCGGGCGCGATTCCATCCTCAGGTAAATCAGCCTTGCTCCGCTGTTGTTCGGCTTCCGCAATGCTTCGGCGTGCATCCCTCAACTGATCACGAAGCCGTTCTTCCTTTGATGCGAGCTCACTGAGAACTTCGGCTTCATCGCCGCGCAGCAACGACACGATGCGAGGGAATTCGTCGAGGCGACGCTTCAGCTCTTCACAGTCGTTCGACTGATTGTGATACGCGCGTACCTTTGTTAGGAGATCGTACTCATCCTGGGCGCGCACCGCCCTGTCGTGCTCGACTTTGAGGTCGTCGATTCGGCGTGCCTGTTGTTCGATCCGGTGCTGCTCGCCCTGGGCAGCGTCGACGTGCTCCCTGGCTTTCCGGAGCGCAGCGATATCGTTGTTGGGTCGGCTGACCGTGGCGCGGGCGCCAATCGCATTGGCCGCGGCGTCCAGGTCGTACCCTCCGCGGACGGCGTCTGCAATCTTGCGTGCGAAGTCCTCGTTCCTGTCGACAATCAGGTCGCGGAGGTGCAGGTGATAACGACGCCGGCTTTCCGCAGGCCCGAAATCCGGCGCCGGCTCCGCCCGACCGTTCCGGCGAGATTCCACGAACCCCGCTTCGATACCGACTTCCCATGCATCCTGCCCATCGGCGATATAGCCGCTGATCGTCGGACGAGTTATCTCGCCCGGCCACATCAACTCATGCGCTACACGGCACAGGGTGCTTTTTCCACAACCATTCGGGCCGTGGATGATGTTGATGCCGGGCGAAAGGCCGGTCACCTCGAAGCCGCTTCCGCGTTCGATGCCCAGCGCCTTCTCAATCTGGATACGTTCAAATCGCACGCCGCTGCTGCTCATGGCGATTGCTCGACAAGCTTGTTTAAAAGTGCTCGTGCCTGGTCCCGGACGTATTCGCGCGCTACTTCCACGGATATCTCGGGGCGTGGAAGCGTTGAGAACGCCCGGTGCTCGTCGACGCCCATCAGCTGCCGCCGTGCCTGCTCGATGAGCTGCGCAGCCTCCTCGCTCGGCTCCGATTGCTCCAGTGCGAGCAGCAATCGTGCAACCGCACCTGGAGCGGTGTTAGTAGATGCATAGCTCTCGAGATCGACTTCAGGCAGGACGGAAATCCGCATCCTGTTGATCTCGACGGAAACGCCCTGTTCGTTGAGTGCGAGGTCGTCTACAAGATGCCGCGTGATCTCCTCGATTTGCGGCGCGATGGGCGTCCGACCTACGATGTCGAGACGAAGTGCGAGATGCTTGAGGACAGGTGCGGCCGCGTCAGACGCCGCGCTTCTGATTCGGCTGACGATCGCACGCTCTACGTCTTCCTGCGTCGTACATCCCGACAGATCTATCTTCACCCGATCGAATCGGACCGTCGAGAGTGGCTGCATCCGCGGCGTGCCGAGTCGGCCGTCCACATCGACCAGCCAGACGCCGTGTGCCCCCGGCTCGCCGAAATCCAGCGCCTGCGTCGAGCCCGGGTACAGCAGCCACCCGCGCGGCATATGGGTCAGAGCAGGCTGATGGATGTGGCCCAGCAGCCATGCGTCCGGGCCGGCTGCGCCAAGTCGATATTGCGACAAAGGGGCGTAGCGCGAATCGGCCGAATACAGGTCGCCGTGCACCATTCCCAACGTGGGAACGGAGGTGTCCCGGTCGAGATTGTAATCCATTAACGGATCCTGACGCACGTTATCCGTCGGGAACGACCATCCGTCGATATGCAGTGCGTTGCGGCCATCCTCCTCGATGGTCATGCGCTCCCATGAGCCTCCGCGACCGAGCAGCTTCAATCCATCCCCCGGCATCATATCGGCCAGACGTGCCAGTACGTCGAAATCGTGGTTGCCTGCCACGGCCACTGTGCGGATTCCATGCTTTCGTAATCGGTCGATACCCTCTTCGAGCGGCCCGATCGATTCCCAAAGCTTGTTCTCGCGGTCGACGATGTCGCCGCTCAGGCACACCAGCGCGACCTGCTCACTGATCGCGGCCTCAACCAAGCGCCGCCACGCCGTTGCTGCGCGCAAATCGTCGTGACCGGCGTTAGACGAAAGCCCCGATTGTTTGTC
>CBFGYX010000411.1:0-2304 GCA_965653075.1 uncultured bacterium | reverse complement strand
TCAACTGCCGCGCTCTTGCCGGTACGTCACCTCTGCGCGGTCGGCTGTGCCGCCAACGGGCGGATTCGGCTTCCGCACGACAACTTCCGCCGCTGCGACGTGCGGATACGCCTGGAGAACTTTGTTGGCGATCAGATACGCCAGTCGCTCGATCAGGTAAAACTGATTTCGAGTGACGATGTCGCGCACCATCGTGTAGACGCGTTCGTAGTCGACGGTCTTGTCGAGCGCGTCATTTTCTGCGGCGGGTGTGATGTCGAGCTCCATCGCAACATCCACCTCGTATCGCCCGCCGATGCGGTGCTCCTCCTGCATCACGCCGTGGTGCGCGTAAAAAACAGCGTTGACGAGCCGTACCGTGCCTCGAGCCATGTCTCCTCGGCCGTCAGGCGGCGACGGTTGAGAGCGGGATCATCGCCGGGATCGTCGAGAGCGCACGGAACGCTTCGACGCGCTCCAGAACGTCATCCAGCGTAATCTCGGTCAGACGCGCGGGCCCGAATTGCTCGACCGCGAATGACGCCGTCGCACTTCCCACAATCACCGCCTGCTTCAGCGCATCTGCATCGATCGTACCAAAGCGCGACAGCCATCCCACAAATCCGCCGGCAAATGCGTCGCCTGCACCTGTTGGATCCTGGATGTCTTCGAGCGGGAAGGCGGGCGCGCTGAATACGACATCGTCGTAGAATAAGAGCGCGCCGTGCTCTCCTTTCTTGATGATGAGCGTCTCCGGCCCGAGTGCGCGAATCTTGCGCGCGGCCTTGACCAGATTCGCCTCTCCTGACAGCTGGCGTGCCTCGGAGTCGTTGATGATGAGGCAGTCAACAACCCGCAGCGTTTCGAACAGGCTGTCGGGCGTTTGCTCGATCCAGAAGTTCATGGTGTCGCACACCACGAACGATGCCCCGTCGACCTGCGCGAGCACCTTCCGCTGGATGGTGGGGTCGAGGTTGCCGAGGCAGAGAATCCGCGAGTCGCGATAATCAGTGGGCAGCTTGGGGTCGAACGTTTCGAGCACGTTCAAGTGGGTGGCCAGCGTGTCGCGCTCGTTGAGGTCGAAATGATAACGGCCCGACCATGCGAAGGACAGTCCGTCCGGATCGATTTCGAGTCCTTCGAGCCGAACGCCTGCCTCTTTAAGTTCGTCCAGGTATCGTTGGGGGAAGTCACGGCCGACGACGCCGACGAGCCTGACGTCGCCGCTAAAGAAGCGAGCAGCAAGCGTGATGTACGTGGCGCTGCCGCCGAGCACGTCTTCCGCCGAACCAAACGGCGTTTCTATCGAATCCAGGGCGACGGTACCAACGGCAAGTACACTCACGGACGGGCGGGAATTGATGAGACTCGCGTAAACACGACAAAGGCGCTATCGAAGTGATAACGCCTCTGCCGGTTCCAGTAAGTTAGGGCTTTCGTAGAAAGATCGCACTAACGGGTCACGCGGCGGCCCATGTCGCTAATGCGCTTGACCACGAGCGCGGCAATCGCCGTCTTGAATGCCGCCATCGCCGCCGATGAATCCTCTACGGCCGATTTCGACTGCTTCTTGAGCGTTTTCGACTGTTTCTTGAGCGATTTCGAGACACGCTCGGCCGTATCCTCGGCTGAATGAGCGGCATCACGAGCCACGTGAGAAACGGTACCCGCCATCTCGGCGGCCCGCTTGGACATTTCCTTACCGAGCTGCTCGGTCCGCTTGCCGACATCCTCGCCGATCTCGGCCGCATAGTGCGCCAGATCATGACTCAGCTTACGCGCCCGGTCCGACAGATCGTCGTAGAGATGAGCGCCGCGATGCGCGAGATCACCGGAGATCTTCGCGGCTTCCCTACCTGCCCGCTGGCCTCGAACCCGGACCTCCTTCGATGCCGTGTGCGAGGCCTTCGCGATGGACTTGCCCGCACGTTCGGCGCCCGCTCTGCCCCGTTCGCCAAGATCGTGTGCGAGCGCGCCGGCCTGCGATGCCAGCAGCGCGGCCTGCATACGAGCCCGCTCGGTCACCGACGGCGGAGGCGTCGGCGTTATAGACTTGCGCACAAGCTGCCCGATGACGATGCCGCCTCCGATGGCGATCGCTGCGGCCAGCGTCGGATTGCGTTCAATCCACGACCTGACCTTCGTACCGGAGTCGTCAAGGTGAAGGCGCCCCACCTGGTCGCGCAGGCGGCTCACGGCCGAGTCGACTTGCTCGCGGGCACGTCGGTACCGCTCTTCGACCTCCTTCACCTCCTGCTTGACGGCCTCACATGCGGCTTCGGCGCGATCCTTAATCTCCTCCGCTTCGGGGAGTTCGGTCGTGTC
>CBFGYX010000410.1:0-2313 GCA_965653075.1 uncultured bacterium | reverse complement strand
GCGCAAATTGGTTCATTATGAAAGTCAGAATGCCCACCGCGACATCGAAGCGTTCCTCGGTATGAATAACATCCTCGACTACGTGCAGCCGAGTCCGCTGATCGATCCGGTCAATCCATTCGGAGACAACTTCGACACGAATTACGTCTACGGACCGCTTCAGGGGCGCCGGTTGGTCGTCGGGCTACGACTCATCATCGAATAAAACGAAACCAGATAGTGACCCGGAGCATTGACGGAGGCATCCCTCACTTCGCATTCTGCTGTCCGAAATGCTTACCCCCGCCATTGAGGATTACCTCAAGACCATCTATAAGCTGGAGTCGAAAGGGACCGTTCAAACGAGCGAAATCGCGCGCGAACTCGACGTTGCCGCGGCATCGGTAACCGCAATGGTCAAGCGCCTGGCACGGCACGGCTTTGTGCGACACGAAAGCTACAAGGGCGTGCGGCTTACCTCGACGGGACGGAAGATTGCTCTCGAGATCATCCGTCATCACCGCCTGCTCGAAACGTACCTGCGCGAGATCATGGGATTCTCATGGCAGCAGTTGCACGACGAAGCGGAGCAGCTCGAGCATCACATCTCGGAGGAGTTCGAAGACAAGATCGATGCGATGCTGGGCAATCCCACGCACGATCCGCACGGGCATCCGATCCCCACGCGCGACGGTCAGGTAGAGGAGCCGAGCGACCGCATGCTGGCCGAATGCGAGGTAGGTGAGAGCTGCACGGTCGAGCACCTCTGCGACCGCGATCCGGAGTTACTCCATTATCTCGAGGAGTTGGCCCTGTTGCCCGGCGCATCGGTCGAGGTCCTTTCGAAAGGACCTTTCAAAGGCCCGGTTGCCGTGCGCGTGGCAGACGCTGAGCACACGATTGGTTACGAAGTGGCGCAGAGCATTTTCGTGACCGGCTGATGCGCTACGTGTTTAGCAACCTGTTGAAATAAACATGCCGTACAGGCGGCAAAAAATATTTTGCGGATCAAGCCTGCCCCATACTTGATGTGGGGGCGTCCGACGAGCCGCGAATGAGGCGTACAATAATCGTACGTCGCAGAGCTTGCCCCGGACCTGACCCGGGGGAGCGGTGAGGAAGGACAACGCCGAGATGCTGAATATTTCAACAGCCTTTAGTACTCGATCCGGCCTTCGAACGCGCGCCAGGTGTCGAAGGGGTCCGCTGCCGAATGTTCGAGCACGCGTGTCATTGGGATTCGCCGCTCCTCGGGTGTGCGGGCAATCTCTTCGTAAATGAACGCGTCGTCGAAGCCCGCATCGGCGGCATCTTGATGTGTTGCGGCAAAATAAACGCGGCGCGGACGTGCCCAGTAAATTGCGCCCAGACACATCGGGCACGGCTCACACGATGTATATAGGTCGCAGTCGTCAAGCTGGAACCGGCCGAGCGCACGGCACGCGTTTCGGATGGCCACGACTTCCGCATGAGCCGTCGGGTCGTTGGCACTCGTCACGACATTCGTACCCGTGGCGATGATCTCGCCGCCGCGCACGACGGCAGCGGCAAACGGACCGCCCTTCCCCTCGCGCACATTCTGCGAGGCCAACTCAAGGACCCGCCTCATTACGGATTCATTCATAGCTGATAGCGCGCCTACTATTTTATCTAACTGGTTGACGGCGCCGAAACATAACCACGAATCGCACGAGAACCGTAAACATCAGATGACAAACTTCTCCAGCCGGCTCGACGGACTTTTCCAGAGCGATATTCGCGCTCTGACACAACTCGTGAACGCCGTCGACGGCATCAACCTCGGCCAGGGCATCTGCGATCTCCCGACACCGGACCCCATCAAGCGAGGTGCCATCCAGGCTATCCAGGGTGACAAGTCGATTTACTCGAGCTATTCCGGAGTACGGCGATTACGGGAGCCTATCTACGAGAAAGTCCGCTCGTTCAATCGCATTCCCGCGGATTCATCCGACGAAATCATGGTCAGCGCCGGCGCCACAGGCGCCTTCGTCACCGCCGCAATGACGCTGCTCGACGCCGGAGACGATGTCGTGCTCTTCGAGCCCTTTTACGGCTACCATCTCAACATCCTCAAGATACTCGGCATCGGTACGCGCAACCTCCGCATCGGCTCGCCGGAGGATCCGGTTGACTTCGATGCGCTCGACCGACTCATCGCACCGACGACGCGCGCCATCGTCGTCACCACGCCCAACAACCCGAGCGGCAAGGTGTGGACACGCGCCGAGTTGACGCAACTGCTCGAGATCGCGGAGCGGCACGACCTCTACATCATTACAGATGAGATCTACGAATACATGACGTACGATGGTC
>CBFGYX010000409.1:0-2324 GCA_965653075.1 uncultured bacterium | reverse complement strand
ATAGGCAGATCCACGCCCCTCTCCTTTGCCACCTCGATTGCATCCTCATAACCCGCATCCGCATGTCGCATGACGCCTGTTCCGGGGTCGGCGGTGAGGACGCGGTTGAGGCGACGGTCGGCGGGTTCGGTCCCATCGGCCACGCATACCATTCCGGAGTGGATCGAGTAGCCGATGCCGACGCCACCGCCGTGGTGGAGCGATACCCAACTCGCGCCGGCGGCCGTGTTGAGGAGCGCATTCAGTAGCGGCCAGTCGGCAATGGCATCCGAACCGTCCTTCATCGCCTCCGTCTCGCGGTTGGGTGATGCCACGGAGCCGGCATCGAGGTGATCCCGGCCAATGACGATCGGCGCATCCACCTTCCCCTTCTTCACCAGCCAGTTGAAGCGCTCCCCCATCTCGGCGCGCTCGCCGTACTCGAGCCAGCAGATCCGCGCGGGTAGTCCCTGAAATTGGACCTGCTTCCGCGCCTTGTCGATCCACCGCCTCAGCGCCTCCTTCTCCGGAAAAACCTCCAGCACCGCATCATCCGTCACGGCGATGTCCTGCGGATTGCCCGACAGCGCCGCCCATCGAAACGGTCCGGCACCGCGGCAGAAAAGCGGACGGATAAACGCGGGGACGAAGCCCGGAAAATCAAAAGCCTCTTTCATGCCGCGCCGATCGGCGACCTGCCCGCGCAGGTTGTTTCCGTAGTCGAACGTGACGGCGCCCATCGCTTGCAGATCGAGCATGGCCTGAACATGCGTCTGCATCGAATCGAGGACGGCTTCGAGATAGCCCTCGCGGTCACGTGCGAGAAATTCTGCGGCTTCTTCGCTCGAGTATCCTACCGGGATGTACCCGCGTTCGAGGTCGTGCGCAGAGGTCTGATCCGTCAGAACGTCCGGGACGATATCGCGCAGGACTAGCTCCGGCAGCACCTCGGCGATGTTGCCCACGAGTCCGATTGAGAGCGGCCGGCGTTCTTTCTTTGCCTTTAGCGCCTTCTCGAGTGCGGCGTCGAGGCCCTCCTCCATCACATCACAAAATCCTGACTCGACGCGCCGCTGGATGCGTTCGGGATCGACCTCGACGGCCAGAGCGACGCCATCGTTCATTGTGACAGCGAGAGGCTGTGCGCCGCCCATCCCGCCGAGTCCGGCCGTGACGACCAGCCGCCCAGCGAGCGAACCTCCGAAATGCTGTCGTGCGCATTCGGCAAACGTCTCGTATGTGCCCTGCAGGATGCCCTGCGTGCCGATGTAAATCCACGAGCCGGCCGTCATCTGGCCATACATGGTGAGTCCGAGCTGATCAAGACGGCTGAACTCTTCTGCCGTGGCCCAGCGCGGGACGAGATGTGCGTTCGCGATCAGCACGCGCGGCGCCTCGTCGTGCGTGCGGAAGACGCCCACCGGCTTACCGCTTTGGATGAGCAGCGTCTCATCGTTCTCAAGCCGCCTGAGTGTTTCGACGATCTTGCGGTACGACTCCCAGTTTCGCGCGGCCTTCCCTCCTCCTCCATACACGATCAGCTCTTCCGGCCGCTCGGCCACTTCCGGATCAAGGTTGTTCATAAGCATGCGCAGAGCGGCTTCCTGATGCCAGCCCTTGCAGGATAGTTGGGTGCCGCGCGGAGCGCGGATCGGTGTCGACGGCGACATATATTAATCGATTAAAACGTCAATTTAAGGACAGCCACACGAACGGTAGTCCCGGTGGAGCAGGTCTCATAAAAGCTTATCATCCGCCGGCCTCGGACATCGGCAAGATCGGCTTCCGCTGAACTTCGACTCCGATTACGGCAGCGCGCGAGGGATGGATCACCTCTAGTAAACGTCTCTCACTGATCACCGCACTTCCGGGACGCCAATCAAGTGACTTGACGAACTGGTGACACACACCCCATCATCCAGCCCGACGTTCGGCGGCAGCACCATATCGCAGGTCGACGCATGGCCGTCCCGTCGATTGAGGATCGCCTGCCGCGCATCATACAAGGCAACGAGTTCTTTCAGCACCTCCTCATCTGTAGACGAAGCCGAATAGACAAAGTAGGCCCAGGGTCCGCCGCACGGTTTCGCCCCGATCGGCATGAATCGGCACTGGCTTGCCTCGTCGGCATGGAGCCCAATCACACTCGCTATCTCGTGTCTGAGCCGCTTGAGTTGCTCGTCACCATAATCAGGCACGCTCACTTCAGGAGTCGTTTCTACAGACGCGTCGTGATCTGTCAGAACCTCATCACCCGTCATCCCCCCGCAGCTACCCCACGATGCAAGAAGAACCAATGCTATGAGCAATCGCATGGTCAAGCCTCCTCCAAAATCCAGTTAGTT
>CBFGYX010000408.1:0-2328 GCA_965653075.1 uncultured bacterium | reverse complement strand
TGCGGGAGGTTGATGGGGAAGTGGAGATCTTGCCGGGGCTGCACGCACTGCTCGTGGACGGCCATACCGAGGCTCAGCAAATGATATTGGCCAAAGGCGACACCAGGTCGCTCGTTTTTGTCGCCGATCTTCTGCCGACGATTCACCATCTTGCGCCTGCATGGGGCATGGGGTACGATATCCGTCCGCTCGTCACAATCGACGAGAAACAGCGATTCCTCGAGCGGGCGGCGCGGGAGAAGTGGACACTTTTCTTCGAGCACGACCGCGAGGTGGAAGTGGCCGACGTCCAGCACGGCGATCGAGGATATCAGGTTGACTCGCCGCGGCATCTTGCCGAGCTTTGACCATTATCATACAGGCCGCTAACATATAGGCCGCCATCTTACAGGCCGCACGCCGGTCGATTCATTATGGCTGTAGATGAGTCTGCTGATCTCTCCCGCTCGATCCTCGCGCTTCGCTCACGCCTGTCGCAGATCAAGCACGACGCCAACAACCCGCTGGCCATCGTCTCCGGGAATGCACAGTTGCTCGAGGAACTGGCCGATTCGCAGGGACTCACGGAGTTTCTCGAGCCGCTGCAAGACATCCAGGATGCTTGCGGCCGAGTGGAAGCGGCGCTGAACCTGCTCGTCGACGTTCAGCATGAGATCGATCGGATGGTCGATGACCCTCGCACGGATTTGACGTGAGCCGCGGCGCGGCCTCTTGTGCCGTCAGCCCGCATGTGATATCTTTACACCGGTAAGTCGTGCCGGTAGTGGCACTTCGGCCGAGAACGTCGTCATGGTCGGCCAACCCAGCGACACCGCATTTATAAGAGACATCCCGCCGCCTATCGACGCCAACTGTTACGAATTTCATTCAGGTTCCGCCATCGTGGTCGAGCCATCGTGACAGATTATCCGGTTGTCGAGCCTCTTTCAGCGCGCGGTTTCCGTTTCATCCCCGGTGTCCATTTCATGGTCGCACGTCTTCTCCGTCTTTCTATCCTCGTCGCGCTGATCCCGCTGTGGGCGTCGCTGCAGCCGGCCCTGGCGCAGGAGCTCAAGGTCGTCGATGATGTGGCCGACGGCACCGTGCTCGAAGCGTCGTTCGAATGGCCTTTCCCGCTCCGGCAGGCCATTGACTCGCTCGGTGTGTCATCGCTCACGGCGCGTGATGTGGCGTCGGTCTCCAACCAGATGGCTTCGATATCAGAGGTGGTCGAGCTCTCGCATATGGCTGAGCCGCGTCTGCAGATCGTCTCATCCGAGTACGACGAGGTCCGCATCTCGCTTGAGGGGGATGTCGAGGAGATGGAGTTTCTCCGCGAGTACCTCGGTGTGAACCCTGCCTTCGCGACCGGCACCGGACTCCAGCGCAGGAGCCCCGTGACAACGATTGTCTTCCCATCCGTCACGTACGACTTCGACACGCAGACGCTTCGCCGCTACCGCCGGATCGTTGCCCGCGTGCAGCAGCCGGCAGCACCGGCGTCTGATGGCCGCTTCTCTCGCGCGGCGGCCGCAACAAACCCGCACGTCGAGGTTACCCGAAGCGTACTTGCCGACGGCATCGTCTTCAAGTTTCCCATCGAAGAGGAAGGCGTCTATCGTATCGACGGCGCGCTGCTCCGCCAGTGGCTGACCGCGGCCGGCCAGTCACCTTCGTCAATCAATGCGTCGAGCATTCGGCTGTACGGTAACGGCGGCGCGCCCGTGCCGGCCGTCGCAGGGGATCCGCGTCCGGCCGACCTCGTCGAGAATCCGATCGTCGTCAACGACGGCGGTGACGGCTCATTCGACGCCAACGACGCGATCATTTTCTACGCGAAGGGACCCAACGGCTGGAACTACAATGCCGATACCGGCCGCTGGGAGCACTACGTCAATCCGTTCGACAACCGTAACTACTACTTTCTCAAGATCGGCAGCGGAGAGGGGCGGCGGGTTCAGCAGGTCGCTGCGCCGGGCGGATCGGCCACGACGTTGAGCCGGGTAACGGGCAGGCACTACGTTCAGCCGGATCAGATCATGTGGGGGCCGAAGTCGGGCGGTGGCCTAACGTGGGTCAGTACGACGATCCAGTCGTCCGGCGAGCTGCGTATCCTGAATAACGCCTCGTTGCCGGGGCTTGCCGCCGGAACGATCCGGTACGACATGCACGCCGCAGCGGGCTCGAACCGAGCGAATGCACTCCTGATCAGAGAGGCGTCCGCAGAAATCGCTCGCATCCCGACGCGGCCCGTCCCCGGCAGTACGGATCCGCCGGTGGCCATGGATGCCTACGGAGCGTTCGAGCAGAACCGTGCGGGTGCGGCACCGATCAACCTCACCATGCGGA
>CBFGYX010000407.1:0-2331 GCA_965653075.1 uncultured bacterium | reverse complement strand
ACACGAACTCGAAGGACGAAGCGCTCGCCCTGCCGACCGAAGAGGCCGTGACGGTCGCCCTTCGAACCCAGCAGATCATCGCGCATGAATCAGGTGTCGCCAACACGGTGGATCCACTTGGTGGTTCGTACTTCATCGAGAAGCTGACCGACGAACTCGAGGCGGAAGCCGTCGAGTATATCCGAAAGATAGACGAGATGGGCGGCGTCGTTGCAGGAATCGAGCGCGGGTTCATCCAGAAGGAAATTGAGAACGCGGCCTACGAGTACGGGCAGTCGGTCGAGAGAGAGGAGCGCATCGTGGTCGGCATTAACAAGTTTCAGACGCATGACGAAGCCCCGATCGAGCTTCTGGAAATCGATGAGGAGGTCGGTTCTGCGCAGATCAACCGCCTCGCAAAGGTAAAGGCAGATCGTGATTCCGAAAGAGTCGAGCAGGCATTGAAGGCAATCGAAGACGGAGCCAGAGGCGACGTCAACCTGATGCCTCTCATACTCGAGGCCGTCCGGGCCTATGCAAGTGTTGGAGAGATTTGCCACACGCTGCGCGGCGTGTTCGGCGAATACCAGGAGGTCTTCTGACGCCATACGCGTCCGCTATCCAGGAGGTCAACCCCACAAAGCTATGATCAAGGCAAAAGCTATCAACCATATCGGGATTGCCGTCCGCTCGATAGACGAGCATCGCGACTATTACGAGAATGTGCTTGGAGCGCGGTTCACAGGCATCGAAGCCGTGCCGGATCAGAAGCTGAACGTCGCCTTCTTCGAGGTCGGGCCGGAAGGTCATGCAGTCAAGCTGGAACTGCTCGAGCCGACCTCGGAAGATTCCACCGTTGCCAGGTTCATCGAGAAGCGCGGTGAGGGGATGCATCATATCGCCTACACTGTCGACGACATTGAGCAGCGACTCAGGGATCTGAAGGAGGGCGGGATCAGACTGGTCGACGAGTCACCACGTACCGGCGCACACAACACCCGCATCGCTTTTCTGCATCCGAAAAGCACCGGAGGCGTGCTGAGCGAAATGGTTGAATAGCTATCAGCTTTCAGCTTTCGTGGTCAGCTTTGGGCTTTCAGGTATCGGAGTAGGGCTCAGAGTCTGCTCATCACTTTCGACTTCGATTATCTATGACAGAAATAGTGAATACACATAAGACGATGTCTGATCGCATCGCGGAATTGCGGAAGCGGAAGGCCGAACTACTCGAGATGGGCGGCAAGAAGCGTATCGAGCGGCAGCATAGTCAGGGGAAGCTGACGGCCCGTGAGCGCATCGAGGGTCTGCTCGACCCGGGCTCATACCAGGAGATGTTCGGCTTCGCCAGGCACCGCGCCACCGAATTTGGCATGGCCGACAAAGAGATTCCGGCCGACGGTGTGGTGACGGGCTGCGGCACGGTCGACGGCCGCCTTGTGCAGGTAGCGAGCCAGGACTTTACCTCCGTCGGGGGTGCCGTGGGCGAGGTGCACGCCGACAAAATCGTCGAGATGGCGCAGAACGCGCTCAAAACGGGCAGCCCGTTCATCGTCATCAACGACTCCGGCGGCGCCCGCATACAGGAAGGGATCGATGCGCTGGGCGGCTACGGACGGGTCTTCTTCCAGAACACACTGCTCTCCGGCGTGGTGCCCCAGATCTCATTGATCTGCGGCCCGTGCGCGGGCGGCGCGGCATACAGCCCGGCGCTGACCGACTTCATCATCCAGACGCGTCAGAGCCAGATGTTTATCACCGGGCCATCGGTGATCAAACAGGTGACGGGGGAGGAGGTGACGGCCGAGCAGCTTGGCGGACCCGAGGCACAGATGGGATACTCCGGCGTCGTCCATTTCATGGCCGAAGACGACGAAGATGCGCTGCGCATCTGCAAGAGGTTGCTGTCCTTCCTGCCCAGCAATAACCTGGAGGATCCGCCCGCGCTGCCGTTCGAGGAGGACATCCAGCTCGACACGCTCCTCAACGACATCATCCCGGATAATCCGCGCCAGCCCTACGATATGCACGATGTGATCGAACGTATCGTCGACGACGGCGACTTCCTCGAAGTGCAGGAGACGTTCGCACAGAACCTGATCATCGGTTTCGGGCGGCTGATAGGCCGCACGATCGGTATTGTCGCTAATAATCCCGCGCACCAGGCGGGCGTGCTCGACATCGACTCATCCGACAAGAGCTCGCGCTTCATCCGTTTCTGCAACGCGTTCAACATCCCCATCGTCACGCTGGTCGACGTTCCGGGCTTCATGCCGGGCGTCAAGCAGGAATACGGAGGCATCATCCGCCACGGCGCCAAGATGCTGTTCGCCTACAGCGCGGCGACGGTGCCGA
>CBFGYX010000406.1:0-2334 GCA_965653075.1 uncultured bacterium | reverse complement strand
CGGCGGTCGCCGCGTTTGACCGGAATATCTCCCGCCATCTTCATCATCCATCCCACGAGCGGCACCGAGAACAACTCCGCCTTCGCCACCCACTTCATCTCCCAAGGCAAGCGGCTGATCACCGGGATGTCGGCGAACGACTGGTGATTGCCGATGACGACGTAGGGATTCCGCGGATCGGCCGGAATCTCGCCTTCAACGCGGATGGACCAGGCCGGGTTGACCCGTGTCATGGTTGCGCCGAGGCGCCGGAACCACCGCCCGGTTGTATACCGTGCACGGTCGCGGTCGAAGAGCCGAATAGTCGCCAGAAGCGGTAGCCACACAACGATCAGGATGATCGTCGCGAACCATGTCCAGAGGGAGGATAAAGTCTGCATGAGACACGATAGGAATCGCGAAAAGAGGGACGTACGCGTGAACCGATGACCGGATGCAGTGCCGTGTCGACGGGCGCCTGGCTGCGGGGTTGAACGTGCGACCTCCGACGAGTAGGCGGGTTATGGCTCGCCGTCTGATGACTTGCGGTACGGCTTCCGTAGCTTACGCGCTCTTCCGCCTAACATCATACCGCGCCGGTCGGCGTTGCGGCCACGTTACGTTACCGTTGCATGGTGCTTACGCATACAACCACCGCGTGCAACCACCGCATGAAACCACCGCATGAAACCGGCGCATGAAACCGGCGCACGGAAATGACGCTGGGTATGTGGGAAGAGATCTGATAAAGTAAATCCGACTTGTATCCGAGATGGCGAGCGTCAAAATATTCACCACCGGCGGTACGATCGACAAAACGTATTTCGACGCCAAGAGCTCGTACCAGGTTGGTGATCCGCAGATTGTTGAGATCCTGCAGGATGCCAACGTCGCCATTGAGTGCGACGTCGACGTACTGATGCGAAAAGACAGTCTTGAGCTGACGGACGACGACCGAGCAGACATTGTGCGGCGGGTTGCGGAAGAGACATGCTCCCGCATTCTGATTACGCACGGCACCGACACAATGGTGGAGACGGCTCGTGCGTTACAACCTGCCGGAGATAAAACAATTGTACTGGTCGGCTCGCTCAGCCCCGCGCGTTTCAAGAATAGCGATGCCGAGTTCAACATCGGCTTCGCCCTGGCGGCCGTTCAGGTTATGCCGGCAGGCGTTTACATCGCCATGAACGGCCGTATCTTCCACTCAGACCGCGTGCGCAAGAACCGGGAAGCGAATCGGTTTGAGCCGATCTGACCATCACTCAGTCACAACAACTTATGCATCGTATATCCATGCACAGATTCAAGGGCATCGTCCTGCCTCTGCTGCTTGCTGCCGTCATCTGGACGACGCCCGCGGCAGGTCAATCCACCGAAGACATCCACCGGATGATCAGGCAGGAAGGATTAGAGAACTCACAGGTGATGGACCACCTGCAGGTCCTGACCGACTACTTCGGCGCTCGGCTCACCGGATCGCCCACGCTGGAGGCATCGGGTGAGTGGGCTCTCAACCGGATGGAGAGCTGGGGACTTCAGAATGCCCGTAAGGATGAGTGGGACTGGGGCCGGCCCGGCTGGGAGAACGTGTGGTTTTCGGCACATATGGTCTCGCCCGCGAATGATGCCTTGATCGGTGAGGTGCTTGCCTGGACGCCCGGAACCGACGGCCCGGTTCGCGCCGAGGCGGTTCAGGTAGCGGTGCCGGAGCGGCCGACGGACGAGGTCCTCGCGGCGCATCTCGACGGTCTCCGCGGAAGTCTGACGGGGAAAATTATCCTGCTCGGCGACGGCACGCCCGCACCGACACGCGAAATGGCCCGCCGCCATGACGACGAAGAAATCGCTGAACGCTTCCAGCCGGGCGTAGCCGATGCCACGCCGGCGCGCCCGTACACCGCCCCGACCGGGCCCGAGAATGCCCTCTCCGCGCGGGAGGTCCGCTCTCGCATTGACGAGTTCCTGATCAGCGAGGGCGCAGCGGTCGTCATCACACCATCGCGAATGGAGCACGGCCTCATTCGGGCGTTCGCCAATTACACGTTTGATCTCGAGCGTTCGCTGCCGTCGGTCGTCATGCGTACCGAAGACTACCAGCGGATTTCGCGGCTGCTTGCGAACGACGTCGCGGTCGAACTGGAGATCGATATCCGCAACAACGTTTACCCCGAGCGCACGACGGAGTACAACTACACAATCGACATCCCCGGCACCGACTTGGCGCATGAAGTCATTTATCTCGGCGGCCACATCGATAGCTGGCACTCGGCGACGGGTGCGACGGATAATGCGTCGGGCGTTTCGGTGATGATAGAGGCCGTCCGAATCCTGCAGGAACTCGGGTTGCAGCCC
>CBFGYX010000405.1:0-2341 GCA_965653075.1 uncultured bacterium | reverse complement strand
ACAATCGCTACGCTGAAATGAAGTACAGACCGCTCGGCCGAACCGGATGGAACGTCTCTGAAGTCAGTTTCGGGGCCTGGGCGGTAGGCGGTAGCTGGGGTACCGTGGATGAGGGCGAAGCCCGTGGCGCGTTGCAGCGCGCGGCGGAGTTGGGCGTCAACTTCTTCGACACGGCCGATGTCTATGGCGATGGCCGTAGCGAACGTCTTGTCGGAGAGCTGAGCCGCGATTTTCCGGATATCCGCATCGCCACCAAGGCGGGTCGGCGGCTCGACCCGCACGTGGCCGAGGCCTATACGAAAGCGAACCTGCAGCCATTCATCGAGCGAAGCCTCCGGAATCTCAACCGTGAGGCCATCGACCTGCTGCAACTTCACTGCCCGCCGACTGACGTGTATTACATGCCGGAGGTGTTCGCTGCGCTCGACGACTTCGTGGCCGAGGGGAAGATTCTCCACTACGGCGTCAGCGTCGAGAAGGTGGAGGAGGCGATGAAGGCGATCGAGTACCCGAACGTGTCGACGGTGCAGATCATCTTCAACATGTTTCGTCACCGTCCGCGAGAGCGATTCTTCGGGCTTGCACAAGAAGCAAACGTCGGCGTCATCGTCCGCGTGCCGCTGGCATCCGGATTGTTGACGGGGAAGATGACGCGATCCACGAGCTTTGAGGCCGACGACCACCGGGCGTTCAACCGCCACGGGGAAGCGTTCGATCGCGGAGAGACATTCTCGGGCGTCGATTATGAGACCGGGCTTGAGGCGGTGGAAAAGTTGAAAGCGGTCCGTCCGGATGGGGTGACGCTGCCTCAGTTAGCGCTGCGATGGATCCTGATGCACGATGCTGTTTCCTGCACCATCCCCGGCGGAAAACGTCCGCGGCAGGTCGAAGAGAACATCTCCGCAGCAGATCTGCCGGCGCTCGGACCCGACGTCATGAGCCAGGTCGATGAGATCTACCGGACGATGATCGGGCCTCAGGTCCACCATCGCTGGTAGATGCAGCGGCCGTCAGGTTGTATCAATACGAGAAGACATGAGTCAGCGCCGCGTCCGCTTCGGCATCATCAGCACAGCCAACATCGGCACCGAAAAGGTCATCCCCGCCATGCAACGCGGACGTCTCACCGAGGTGACGGCGATCGCATCGCGCGACATCGACCGCGCGTGCTCGGCGGCCGAGAGGCTTGGTATCCCGAAAGCCTACGGCTCGTATGAAGAGCTACTGGCCGATCCGAATATCGACGCCGTTTACAATCCGCTCCCTAACCACTTGCATGTGCCTGTTTCAATCAAGGCGCTGCAGGCGGGTAAACACGTGCTGTGCGAAAAGCCCATCGCGCTCAACGCGGAGGAGGCGCAGCTGCTGCTGGATGAAGCCAACCGCCATCCAGATCTGAAAGTGATGGAGGCATTCATGTACCGCTTCCATCCGCAGTGGCGCCGCACCAAGGAGATCGTCGACTCGGGCGCGATCGGTGAGCTGCGGACGGTCGATGCAGTGTTCTGCTATCACAACACCGATCCGGCCAATATCCGCCACGATGCCGAGATGGGCGGCGGCGCGCTGATGGACATCGGCTGCTACGGGATATCCCTCTCCCGATACCTGTTCGGTTCTGAGCCGACGGATGTCTGGGGCGTGATGGAGGAAGACCCCTCGTTCGGCGTCGACCGTTTGACCTCCGGCGTGATGGCATTTGACGGCGGCACAGCCACGTTCACATGCTCGACCCAGATCGAGTCGTACCAGCGCGTCACGGTTCTCGGGATCAAGGGCAGAGTGGAGCTCGAAATTCCATTCAACGCGCCGCCCGACCGTCCGACGAGGATCTGGCACGAAGTTGATGGTGATCGAAAGGAGATCACCTTCGACGTGTGCGATCAGTACACACTACAGGGGGATGCCTTCGCTCGAGCCATCCTCGACGGCACCCAGGTACCCGCGCCGCTTGACGATGCCGTGGCCAATATGCGCGTGATCGATCGCCTGAAAAAGGCCGCGGCTCACCACGCGATTTGAGGCCCTTCGGTGCATACGCCGGACAGCCACTTGATCAGGACCGTTTTTACACTAAAGAATAGTTTGATGTTCAACTCGACACACCTACACGCTGCCCTTCGCCGGATGTCGTGCGGATTTCTCCCGTTGCTTATTGTCATGGCCGGTTTTACGGCCACAGCGGATGCACAGGTTCGGCCGGATGCCCAGGACTATGTCGTCAATGAGGCGGGGGAGGGGCGCTTCCCGATCGCATCTTCCGGCACACCGGCGCCGATCTTTGCAGACGATGCCGTGGCCAATATGCGCGTGATCGATCGCCTGAAAAAGGCCGCGGCTC
>CBFGYX010000404.1:0-2364 GCA_965653075.1 uncultured bacterium | reverse complement strand
GACTCACCAACCAGCACGACCGCGATGCCGATTGTTGTGAGCACAGTGACCAGTTCACACGCGGCGAGTAGACCCTCAATCAGTCGTTCGCTCCAGCTTCTGTACGGCCGCCGCCGGCGAGGTGAACGAAACCGAGACCGCATCCGCCGCTCCGGCGACAGACCCGCTGCAGTCGATGGATGTGATGGCGACGTCATCGACGTGGCTCCGTAGTTCCTTCGGGATTATCGCGCGGAGTCATCTATTGACGAGCCGTAATGCGCCTGAAGTGTTTCGACCACCCGCATGCCCGGGCGCGCCTCATCACCGCCGAACACGGTGCCTTCCACGCGCTCATCGAAGTTTGTCCGAGTGATGTTATAGGCCTCCGGATCGAGCGGGATGTAGCCGACTTCTGCGGCGAGTGTTGCGGCGTGCTCGATATAAAAATGGACAAACTCGGCCACGGCGGGGTCGTCGGCTCGGTCGGCCCGTACGTAGATGAACTCAGGGCGCGAGAGCGGCTGATACTCACCGTCGCGCACCGTTTCGAGCGACGGCTCAACGCATCCCTCCCCGCTGTCAATACCCACGAGGTTGAGGCGGTCGCGGTTGTTATCGTAGTAGGCAAATCCAAAGAACCCAAGCGCTCCCGGATCGCCGGCAATCCCCTGAACGAGCACGTTATCGTCCTCACTCGCGGTGAAGTCAGACCGGCTCCCACCTTCCACGCTCGTAACGGTGCGAATGAAGTAGTCGTACGTTCCGCTGTCTGTACCCGGACCGTACAGCGAGATCGGCCGATCAGGGAAACCGTCTCTAACTTCGCTCCACGAGCTAATCGTGCTGCCGGCTTCCCAGATGCGGTTCAGCTCGTCGATCGTGAGACACGCCGCCCAATCGTTGGAAGGATGAACGACGACGGCAATTCCGTCGTAGGCCACCGGGATTTCGATGAAGGAGATGCCGTTCTGCGATGCGAGTTCGAGCTCCGTCGTTGTGATGGCGCGCGAGGCGTTGTTGATGTCGGTTTCGCCGCGTAAGAACTTCGAGAAGCCACCACCCGTGCCGCTCACGCCGACGGTTACTCGGATTCCACGGTGGTCGCGCATGAACTCTTCGGCGACCGCCTCCGTGATCGGGAACACCGTGCTCGAACCATCGATCTGGATGGTGCCGGTCCGCCCGCCTTCCTGCCGATCAGACGCGCACCCGGCAAGCACAACGGCGACGAAAATGATCAGTACAATACGCTTCGACATCTGTATCTCGCGATGCTGGTGATGCCGCCATCTGCAGGCGGACCTTATCGCGTGTATGGTACAGGGGGCAACATTACCCAACCGTTAACACAGCTTGCTTAACTGATTCTCCAACGTGAAGCGCGCCGTACCTCCTCCTCCCGCCGGTTCCAAGCCGATGCCGATTCCGGTCATCACAGGACCGACTGCCGTCGGTAAGACAGCACTGAGCATCCGATTAGCTCAGCGTCTGGATGCCGACATCATCTCGTTTGACAGCCGGCAACTATACCGCGGGATGGACATCGGGACCGCCAAGCCCAGCGTGAGCGAAAGGGCGGACGTGCAGCATCATTTCGTCGACGAATTGGACCCGACTGAGCCGTTCTCTGCGGGGGCGTATGCTCGGTACGCCTGGGAGAGGATTACCGAGCTTCGAAGCGAGGGAAAACGGGTTGTCTGCGTAGGAGGGTCGACGCTGTACCTCCGGGCGCTGACTCGAGGAATCGCGCACATCCCTGAAGTATCTAATGTCACGCGCCTTGCCGTCGAGCAGCGTCTGGTTGAAGAGGGAGCCGACGTGCTATTTGCGGAGCTGAGTCGCGTCGACCCGCAGGCCGCCGCCACGATGGATGCCACGAAGACGCAGCGTCTGGTTCGGGCGCTGTCGGTCTATCAGGAGACAGGACGGCCCCTCTCCCGCTTCCATGAGCAGCACGAATCACCGCCGTTCGCGTTCAAGGTCGTGGTGCTTGACCGCAACCGCGATGAGCTCTATTCGCGCATCAATCAGCGTGTGGATGAGATGCTGGAGCAGGGACTGATCGACGAAGTCCGGCGATTACTGGATAGCGGCGTGCCGGCTGATGTCAACGCTATGCGCACGATCGGATATAGCGAGCCGGTACAATATCTCCGGGGAGAGATCGAATATGAGGAAATGCGTCGACTCATCAAACGAAATACTCGTCGTTACGCGAAACGGCAGCTTACATGGTTTCGCAGCGATGAGATGAACGTCTGGCTTCCCGCATCAACGTCGGTCGACGAACTCGTCGAGGTTTTTGAGGCCAAAGACGAAGGCAACGTCTAACCCCGGGGCGTCGGTGCGATTCGTACCGTCAGGCGGACGCGCCGCCCTTCA
>CBFGYX010000403.1:0-2372 GCA_965653075.1 uncultured bacterium | reverse complement strand
ACGGCAGGTCCGATTCAATCGCCGAGCCGGTAATCCGGATGTCGGCATCGCCGCCGTTTGTGCGGATCACCAGCGTGGCCTCGTGCGCGCCTGCAGCAACCGGTGCGAAGGAGACATCCACCTCGATGCGCTCGCCCGGCGCAACCACCTCGTCGGATGCCTCCACCGTGAACGGCGAATCCATCGCGTCGACGAAAAGTGCGGATATCAGCAGATCGGTCTCTCCCTCGTTTGCGATCGTGACGGAATGCGTGACGGAATCGCCCGTCGTCGTCTCCGGAAAGTTGATCTCAGTCGGCTCGACAGTGAGAATGGGGAATGCCTCATCCGAAGCTTCCACCTGGAGGAAGACGATGCCGTCATCAGCAATCACATTCAGATCGACACCCGAGATCTGCGGCAGGTTGATTTCCCGGAAATCACCCGACAGCGAGCCGGATGCGGTGGCGATTCTGTAGAGGTCACCCGGCTCCGGGTTATAATCGCGAAAGACGACCTCGAGAGTGCCGTCGAGCAGAAGGTCGCCGTCCATCTGAAGGACGTCGAACGCATCGCTTGACGGAGGCCCCGCGATCTCGATCTCGAGTCGTTGGTCGCGGAGATCGAGGTATCCGCGCACCGCCAATGTGCCGACAGGAGCGCCGGGAGCGATCGTTCCATTGGCGGCCTCGATCACTGTTTCGGAAACGTCGAGGATGCCGGTTCCGGTAATCGTTCCTTCCTGGAAGAGGACGCTCGAGAAGACCGTCCGCCCGGCCTCCAGCGAGAGCGTGCCTGCGTTCTCAAATGCTACTTCGATGTACGTGCCGACGTCATTCTCATTGTACTCGGGCGCATTCATACCCCACTCGTAGCGCTCGAGGGTTCCGATGCCCGACTTGCGGAGCACGCCGTGGTTGACGATACGCTCATCCCCCGAGGCGGCTTCTCCTGCGGCGATCCGGCCGTCCCGCTGGAAGTCGAACGTGGCGTTCTCGCCGATTACGAGCGTGGCGCCGTCGTCGAGGATGAGGTCGCCGTCGTCCCACGTAGCTTCATCTTCGACATGCAGGTCGGTACCTCTGAGTGTGATGTGCGAGTGAGCGGCTGGAAAGTCACCGGCCAGAACGAGCGCAGGGTAGGAGACGGCCTGCGACGTACGGATTTCGCTCAGGCCTTCGATGGTACCGTAGCCGAGCCTCGCCATGCCACCTGGCTCGACGCTAATTTGTCCCTCGCCGATGATGGTGGCCTGCTGGCTCACCCCGATACCGAGCGAGTTCTCGACAAAGATCTCGCCCGCCATGTCGAAGTGTCCGTCGACGATCAACTCTCCGATACGCGTAGTTCCCGGGACGCGAAACGCGACCCCACCGTCGATGAAGTTGTCGCTGTTTATCAGGAGCGAGCCCAGCCGCGTGATGGAGAGCCGGTCCGTAAACGTCGTGTGATGGCGTGGATTCAGGCCGCCCTCCACGTCGATCTCGCCGGTCAGATCGATGGCATAAGTGAGGCGGAAATTGCCGTGCCCCCGGAGCGTGCCACCCAGCTCGACGGCTTCGGCATTAAAGCCGTGGGCGTTGCTGATCGAGATGTTCGCATTGGAGATAATCAGTCCTTCGTTAACACTGTTGTCCGACAGATAGAACAGGAGGGTGCCGGATTCGGAGCGGACCTCCCCATGATTATCAATATCAAGTGCGTCGCCGAACTGCGTGCTCATCCCGATCGCGCCTTCAGAGTTCGGGCCATCGCGCTTCACAATCAGGCCTTTGTTGATCAGGCGAGGCCTGGCGGCCGTCGCGTATCCCGGTTGGATGCCCGAGCCGGCTTCCCCCAGTTCCAGTGAAGCTCCTTCTTCGATGACGATCGTGGCGCCGTTTCTCGGCGCGAGATATCCTCGTTCGAAGATCATGGCATCGTGGACCTCGATGTGGCGTCGATCGATCGGAATGCCCTGGAACGACTGCCTACTGATGACCGTCCGCCCAAGCAGTATGGTTGCCCCGGCGCCGTACATATTTCCCTGGCTCCAGGTAAAATCTCCCTCGACGACGAGCGTGCCGTCACCACTGATGGAGCCACCGTCGAAAGTCAGGCTTTCGCTGACAACCAGCTCGCCGGTTATCTCAAGCGTCGCCAGAGTGGCTGTTAATGTCAGAGTTGCGACCGAAGCTTCATCGACCGTGATCCGGTACAAGCCTTGATCCATTGCATCAATGACGGCCGAGTCGGTAGGTCCGGGCACGTACTCAGTGCTCCAGTTCGAAGGGTCGGACCATGACCCGCCGTCGCCGTCACCGGTCCACACGACTGTCGTTTGACCGAACGCGAGGCCGGCTCCGGATAATGCGATCAGTAGCACACATGTGATAATGTGCCTGGATACGATA
>CBFGYX010000402.1:0-2375 GCA_965653075.1 uncultured bacterium | reverse complement strand
CATGTGATAGACATCGGTCTCGATGCCCAGCGCACGCAGCAGGCGCACCCCGCCAATCCCCAGAATTACCTCCTGCCGGATCCGAACCGGGCGCCCGCCCTGATAAAGCCGCCGCGTTAATCCCCGCAGATGATCGGCGTTCTGATCATGATCGCTGTCGAGGAAATACATCGTCGTCCGGCCGACGTCGAGCCGCCATGCCTGCAGCCTGAGCGTGTCATGGCCAATCCGCACCGGGACGAGCAGCGGCTGTCCGTTCTGCTCGGTGACGAGCTCAAGCGGATGGTCGTCGGTGTTCATCTGCAGGTACTGAGCCTGCTGGGTGCCGTGCTCATCAAAGGTCTGCTTGAAGTAGCCGTCGCGTAGTAGCAGGCCAATGGCCGTGAAGGGGAGGCCGAGGTCAGATGCCGCCTTGGCATGATCGCCCGCCAGAACGCCGAGGCCGCCCGAGTAGGAGTGCAGGCTCTCATGAAGCCCGTACTCCATACAGAAGTAGCTCGTCCGCGGCGCGTCGGGCATGCGGGGCGGCGCATTCAGGTATGACTGGAGCGCGCCGTAGACTTCGTTGATGTCGGCCGCCACCCGCGGGTCGTCAAGCTGTTCGTCCCTGATATGACGTAATGTGACCCATGGGTTGCTCTCGCTCGCTGCGAAGGCCTCCGGCGCCAGCCTCCGGAAGATATCAAGTGCTTCGGGATTCCAGCTCCACCAGAAATTGCGGGCGATGGAGGTCAACTTTTGGCGATTCGTCATCTATCTTCGAAAATCGGTTAAATGGGCGCGCTCACCAAGCGTGCCGTTGCGGGCGTCACGTCCGCATCGACGCCGACGTTGCGCGAGGGATCCAACGATCGGCGGCGCCGGGCATAAATTGGCGCCGCCATCATCAGCCAATCGAAAAGCGGGCCAAATCCGGCGGACCAGGCGCCCGTCATCCGGATTGAGGAGTAACATCCCTGCTCGGGCTCGCTTTATAGCTGGAAAAGCATCCGGGGCTCCGCATCATCTTCGTTGTAAACGAATGATTACGATAAGGCAGGTACAGCAAATGCTGATGGATCAGCTCACCGAGGTCGGCGCGGAGCATCCTCGGCGCGAAGCGATCTGGATGATGGAGGCCGCTACCGGACTCTCGCACGCGCAGTTAATCGCTCGTGATGATCAAGCGATGGATGAGGACGTGCGGGCTGACCTGCAGCGCATGATCGACCGGCGGCGCAAGGGCGAGCCGTTGCAGTATGTGCTGGGATGCACGTATTTCTTCGGGCTTCCGTTTCATGTGGACCGCCGCGTCCTCATCCCGCGCCCCGAAACGGAGCTTCTCGTCGAACGCGCGCTGGCTCTGGTGGATGATGGCGTCATCCAACCGGGTGCGCGGGTGCTCGATATTGGCACGGGTAGCGGCTGCATCGCCATCGCAATCAAACACGAAAGGCCGACGCTTGAGGTCTGGGCCGTCGATGTATCCGAGGACGCGTTGTCGGTGGCGCGCCGGAACGCTGAGAATGTCGGCGTCCACGTTCACTTTGAGCTCGCGGATGTTACGAATGCTGATTTCGCGGCGGGATTGCCCACCTTCGATCTCATCGTGTCCAATCCGCCGTACGTACCCGCAGTCGAAGCCCCGATGCTCGAGCGGCATGTGAGAGATTTCGAACCGGAGGCCGCACTCTTCGTGGACGGCGACCCGCTACTTTTCTACCGCCATATCATGAGCCGCGCGGCAGTTCTTTCTCCGGACTGCCATGTACTCTTCGAGGGGCATGTGGACCATGTCGGCGCGCTGCGTGAGGTCGCACCCGGATACGGGTTCGACAGCGTCGAGATCATCCGCGATCTCTCAGGTCGCAACCGGCTTGCCCACCTCAGCAAGCGAAGACTTTAGTCCTGATTCGCCATGAATGTCTCGAAATTCTGCGTCTCGTAGGCGTCCGTGGCGATGTAACGGAGCACCGTCATTAAATCCGCTCCGGCGACGAAGCCCGGGAGCGGCGCCAGGTATTGCGCCTCGTCGTTCAAAAAGACGGTCGTAGGGAAGCCCCGCGCGCCGAGATGATAACCGAGCTCGACGCCCGTGAGCGTTCGGCCGTGCAGATGGTAACTGTCGTCCGAGCTGTCGCCGTTCACCCGCGTCGTGATAAAGTGCTCGGCCAGATAATCTTGAACCTGATCATCGGCATACGTCTCCACGTGCATCCGACGGCAGTAGCCGCACCATGGCGCGTAGACATCGATCATAATCTTCTTGCCTTCCTGCATCGCCTTTTCGACCGCCTCCTCGAACGGAAGCCAATCCACACCCTCGGCCAGATAATCTTGGACCTGATCATCGGCATACGTCTCCACGTGCATCCGACGGCAGTAGCCGCACCATG
>CBFGYX010000401.1:0-2380 GCA_965653075.1 uncultured bacterium | reverse complement strand
TCTCGGTAAGCGGGGGCAGGAATATATTCGCCAGGTGGAATGGGTGGCGAAGCATCCAGAGGTGGTGGTATCCCTCAAGCATTTGAGACACAAGGACCGTGGCGCGGCCGCAGGGGCGGCAATTACTGGGCTGCGAAGTGGTATTCCCAGCGCTGCGGCATGGGTTTGTGCATTCTGCGCGGCTGACGATAATGCCTGCAGAGCTGCACAGGAACAGGAAAAGTACCACCGGCTTTACATGCACCTTAAGACGAAATCGGATGATGAGGACGTCGACACCGAGCGAGCGCAGGTTAGCGCAATGCTAGATATCCTAAAGGAGTGACCGGTTCAAAGTTCTCACCCCCATACGTCCACTCCCGATCGTGCTCGCCGTCCGAATTGCCGGACGCACCGGCGGCCTCCCAGAACCTGCCGGCAAGGGTGCGGAGAGATACCTCCGGGAGTGGTCCCCCGTCATATTTCTTTGCAATCCCCGTCCTGACAGAGCCCCGATGATTCTCGGCGAAGCATCCCTACCACCAACCTCAGATATGCCGGAATTGATGGCGCAGTGATCTGTCGAACTCGATGAAGAATCCGACGGCGTCGTTGATGACGGATTCGGCGTAACTACGGCTGCCGCCGAATTGATCAGCCGGCCGGGTAATATGCGCGGGGTGGCGCTCGATCAGGGCCTCGGGTTCATCTTCCACCTGTCCGTATAAGTCGTTTCGGTCGGGGAGCAGCAGGTCCCTGATTCGTACGTGATTGCTCATGGCCTGCCACTCCCGGCTGTCAAAGTCGAAATCGAGTCCGACGGCATTGTTGACGAACGCCTCGAAGTCGTCCATCAACCGGCGGCCGGCGGCTTCAACGGGCCCCGCGTCCTCGATTTTCAAGTGGTGGATCAGATACTGCGAGAAGCTTCGCAGCGCGCCTTCCCACTCAGCAATGAGGGCGGCCGTCAGGCTGGCCCAGGCGTGATCTGACAGCAAGGCGGCATCAACCGCCGCTCCGGCTGCACGCGTGTCGAACTCCTCATGCGGGTGCTCGCCTGTTTGAATGAAGCGCTCAATTTCTTCGATCGACCACAACCGCCGGTCGTGTGACCACCCCGCCTCGTGCGAGGCGTGCCCCGGTGCCGAGCCTGACGTGGCACCGATGCTGATGAGCTTCTTTTCGAGGCTCATTCCCAACTCGCGCAGCCGGTAAAAGCCGCCCGTAAGGACGAAGACGAACTTGTTGAGCTGCAGTCTCAGGACGTGTTCCTGTAACATGGCCCTCGTTATTATGAACAGATCAATGGGAAATATCGATCGGCCGGCCGGTCGTCACGCTTCGCTGAGAGCGCAGCGCCCATCGTTCACAGCTCACCTTACAACTCGCGTCCCATAACCCAGGCTCGCAGAGTCGTCCGATTTCGGCATGCGACATCGACGCCCGTCCGCCGGGGGCACCTCGGCGAGAACCCCCGGTTGCCGACGCCACGGACGCCTCGGAGGGACGTGCCTACCGCCTCAACAACCGTCCGCTGAGTCGTAGCAGCTCGGTCTCCGCCACTTTGGCTTCGTACAGCGCGGCGATGAGCCGCGTCTCCGTCTCGAGGCGTGTTCGCTGAACCTCGCGCAGCTCAATGGCCGTGGTCGTGCCGAGTGTGAACCGTTGGAGCGCAATCTCGACGCTGCGGTCGGCGATGGCGATATTCTCAGTCTCGAGTGTGACAAGCCGCGAGGCATTCTCGAAATTGACGAACTCGGACCGCAGCCGGATTTCAACCACTCTGCGGACGTCCTCGAGCAGCAGTTCCTGGTTCGTCAGTTCGAGACGGGCGTTCTGGATCTGCCGCCGCGTATTGAACCCGTCAAAGAGGCTGAGCCTCGCGGTTATGCCGTACCGATATCCCTCATTGATGAGCCTTCCGGATGCGCGCGCCCGGTCGTCGTCGGTGCCGAGACCGTAGCCGGCCGTGAGATCGACCTCGGGAAACCGGCTCCGGCGCAGTTCCGAAAGCTGATACCGGGAGACATCGGTGCCGAGCTCGGCCGCGGCAATGAGCAGGTTGTTTTGCTGCGCCTCGGCCTCAAGGGCATCTCGAGAAAGCGATTCTGCGATCGTGATCTCGGGCTCGACGGCAAACTCATAATCCGCCGGTAAATTGAGTGCGTCGATGAGGCGAAGGCGTGCGGTTTGAAACGCGGCCTCTTCGCGCAGGACCGCCGCGCGGTCGGCATTGAGATCGGCCCGCGCCAACAGCAGGTCGTATTCCGATGCCGAGCCCAGCTCGACTTTCTCTTCGGCAATGCGAAGCCGCTCTTCAGAAATCTCGACCGAGTTGCGCAGTGCCCGCAGCCGTTGCTCAATCCGTGCGATGTCGTAGTAAAACGCGATGATCGACGTC
>CBFGYX010000400.1:0-2396 GCA_965653075.1 uncultured bacterium | reverse complement strand
GTGAGGAGCCGAACGATGTGCAGGCACTCGAGCGGACGAATGATTACCGCGGCCTATATCATGTGCTGGGCGGGGCGATTTCGCCACTCGACGGCATTGGGCCGGAGGAACTGAAGATTCGCGAACTTGTGAGTCGGATCGTTCCGGCTGAGCCGTCGGAGGATCATATCGAGGGGGATGGCGCGGGCGACGTGCCCGTCGCGGTGCGCGAGGTGATCCTTGCGATGAACCCCAACGTGGAAGGCGACACGACGGCGTATTATATCTCCCAGCTCTTGAAGCCGTTTGATGTCCGCGTCACCCGTATTGCCCGCGGTCTTCCGATCGGAAGCCACCTCGAGTATGCCGACGAAGCCACACTGGCGCGGGCGCTCGAGGGAAGGAGCGCGGTGTAACACGCGCCTTCGCTGCCACAGCGTCCGGGAGTTTCGGCGAAAAGGTGCTCGCGTGGCCGGGCAGCCTCCATTTGTTGCTCGCGCAGTGGTAATTTGAGCGGATGCCGCAAAGAGCAAGCGGCGCGCACTCTTGCATTCTATACCTACTTGTCGAGATGAAGATAACCGTCATCGGAGCCGGCGCGATTGGTTCTGCCATCACGAGAGATCTTTGTAGCCGCGACGATGTCGAGCAGGTTCAAGTCTGTGATGCGCGGGCGCGAGCATTGCAGCACCTCCATGAGACGGCGGATAACAAGAAGCTTCGCAGTTTTCAGGTTGATGTACGGGACCAGAACGTTCTCGAGCCAATCCTGGCCGGTAGCGACTGCGTTATTGGTGCCGCCACGCCCGAATTGAACACGTCGATCGCCGAGACCTGCGTTTCGATCGGCGCTCATTTCTGCGGCCTCGGTGGCAACGACGATCTGGTCCGAAAGCAGCTCGATCTGAATGATCGGGCGGCCGCCCGGGGCGTCTGGGTTATACCCAACTGTGGTCTCGCACCGGGGCTGGTCAATATCCTCTGCATGCATGGCGTGGAGCAGTTTGACCACGTCGAGATCGCGAAACTCCGCGTGGGCGATGTGCCTCTGCGCCCGGAGCCGCCGTTTAACTTCCGCATCTCCTGGGCAGCGGAGAAGGTCATCGACGATTACACGCATCCGGTTGTGCTCATCCGCGACGGCAAGATCGTCGAGAAGGAGCCGCTTACCGGACTCGAGACCATCCGCTTTCGCGAGCCGTTTCAGGCGATGGAGGCATTCCGTACCGCCGGCGGCCTGTCAACCCTCGCGGCCGACCTCGAAGGCAAGATCGACCGCCTCGATCACAAGTCGATTCGCTGGCCCGGCCATGCCGCACAGATGGCCTTTCTGCTCGGCCTCGGTCTCGGCGACGATCGCAGCGTGGACGTCCTGACGCATCTCACTTTCAGGGATATCCTCGCGCGGCAGCTACGGAAGCGGCTCGGTGGGAAATACGCGGATGCGGTGTTACTGCGTGTACTGATCCGAGGCACCGTCGGCGGCGAGAAGAAGACGCTCGTGTATGAGATGACGGATCTCTACGATGACGAGCTTGAGATGACGGCCATGCGACGCTGCGTGAGTATCGCAACTACGGCGATCGCCGTGATGGTGGCCTCGGGCGGCGTTGATGGCGGTGGCGCCGCGCCGCCGGAGCGCATCATCCCAAGGCAGGATTTCATCGACGCCGTCATCGACCGCGGCCTCGACATCAAGTCGAAATGGTTTGACGGGCATATCGGCCTTAACCAGCTTCCTGAAGCACCGGCTGCCTCGACGGCCTAAGGTGTCCGATCATCCGTAGGCCCGGATGACGCTGCCGCCGAGCGCGTCGGTGTCGTTAACACACAAGTGCGCGCAGACGGATACCAGGAAATCCGCCGTAACGCCCTTCCCTTGGCCGTCGTAGTTGATAAAGGATGGCGCCACCGCGTAGGCGCGTATTCCCTGGCCGCTCAGCTCAGCGTCCACAGATTCGACGAGCCGAACCACGGCGCCTTTCGCTGCCGAGTAGGCGCTCTGTCCGGCCGTGCCCCGGTCAGCGCCTTGCTGAGAAGCGAACGCGATGAGCCGTCCACCACGATTCATCCTCTCCGCTGCTGCGCGAAAAGCGAGATAGGTCGACTTCAGGTTGATGTCGATAACACGCCACCAGTCATCTACAGATGCGGTCAGAAGCGGCGTTTCCGCCCACGTGCCGACGGTGTGGACAAGGGCATCGATCGGGCCATGACGTTCTTCAATCGAGGCGAAGGCGCGATCGGCCGAAGCGGCGTCGGTGAGATCTGCTTCGAACACCTGATCGTCGTCGAGTTCGAGGTCCGCGGACGCGCGCTCCCTGACGATCGCAGTCACCTTTGCCCTGGAGGCGGCGAATGCCTCGGTCAGCCGACGTCCGAGCCGCCCCGACGCACCGGTGATCACGATATGACGT
>CBFGYX010000399.1:0-2402 GCA_965653075.1 uncultured bacterium | reverse complement strand
GAGCATTCGTGGACGAGACGCGGCCTCTCCTCCAGGGAAGCCGCATCACGGCGTGGGAGCTGATGAAGGCCGGCGTCGACGCTACACTCATTACCGATTCAATGGCGGCGCATGTGATGCAGCAAGGCCTTGTGGACGCCGTTATCGTCGGCGCCGATCGGATCGCAGCCAACGGCGATGTCGCGAATAAAATAGGCACGTACGGACTGGCCGTTCTCGCTGATGCGCACGGCATCCCGTTCTATGTATCCGCGCCGGTCAGTACAATTGATCTCGGTACAGCATCAGGGCAGGATATTGTGATCGAAGAGCGCGACGCCGAGGAGGTGCGCCGAGGCTTCGGGAAGCTTACCGCTCCGGCGGGCGTTGACGTCTACAATCCCGCGTTCGACGTAACCCCGGCCGAACTCGTCGATGCAATCATCACAGAGCGCGGCGTTATTCGCGCGCCGTACGGTCAGTCGCTGCGCATGGTCTGCGAATCCACGCTGCCGGCGAGAGCTTCGGCGTAATGTTCGACGTAGATACGGGTATTTCGTTATTTTTGAGATCCCCAGTACGGAATCGATCAAATGAATAAGAACGACCTAATCGGTCTCGGTACGAGCCTGGCGGTTCACCTGCTTCTATTCCTCTTTCTCACGATGGTCGGCGGTGCCGCCCCGCAGTTTGAGAACATGGGGTACATCGAAGTCGAGTTTGGTCCGCTCGCCGAGGGGCGCGCGGTGCAGCGTTCCGTCGAGGATCGCCTGCAGCCGGAGGAGACGCCATCCGATCGCGAGCCACAGCCGCGGCCTTCGGCCACGCCGCCTGAAGAGGCACGTCCCGTCGATCTACCGGATCAGGAACAGGTCGTGCGCGACGAAGAGCGGGTCGAGACACCTGAGAGCGAACTCATCGCGCCCGAAGAGCCGACGCAGCAGGAGGCAACCGTTGACGACGACGCCAACCTGGAGGCGTCACCACAAGCGCCGCCGGGCGTTGGAGCGGCCGACGGAGACACTGGAAGCGAAACGGGCGAGGAAGGCGAAGGCACCGACGATCAGGCATCGGCGCCCTTCCAGATTGAAGGACTCAATCGTACGGCGGTACACGCGCCACTTCCGGCCTATACGTCACAGGTCAACGCAACCATTCAGGTGCGGATCACCGTCGACCCGCGGGGCAGAATCGTGCAGCGTTTTCCGCTGATCAAAGGCGACCCGGCGCTCGAGCAGTCCGTCATGCAGGCGCTCGAGCAGTGGCGCTTTGACCCGCTGCCGTCGAACGTCCCGCAGGAGACGCAGACCGGCCGCGTCACCTTCCGGTTCTACCGCGAATAGCACTACCAGGTCAGGGGGACATCGCCGCTTAACGGCACGCGAACCCCGAACGAGAACGTGCCGATAAACCGCGTGACGTTGTTGCCGCGCATATGAGCCTGGTCTCGCACGAAGTTGACGCCGGGATCGGCCGCGACCCAGAGGTAGCGTGTCGGCATATAATACACTTCTGTCGAAATCCTGAAGGTGTGCTCAGGAATTCCATCCAGAATCCAGTCGACATCGCCTTCGTTTGCGGGGAACGGTCTCCGCATGTCGAAGGTGCCGTTGCCCAGATAATCCAGCCGCGGCGTCAGGCGAAGTCCGTCGAGCCAGCCGTCGGCGTAGTGATCGGCGAAAAAGCCTGCCGATACGAAGTCGCTGAAGTTTGTCGCGAGGCCCCGGTTCAGATAGAGATACTGTCCTTCCGTCTGATGCGTGTTATACGTCCGCGCCGTCACGAGCTTCGCCGTTAGACCCACATCCCACGCACCGCGGGTGGCCCAGACGGCGCGCCCGGCCAGCGCCACAGACACAGGCTCGCCCGACTCATTCATGATGTCGATGTCATCGATCAAGAGCTGGCCGTTCATGGTCAGCCGGCCGAACTGCATCCACAGATTACCGCCGACGAGCCCTTTATTCTCTTCGTTCTTGGGCTGGTTGTCGATAGCAAGAGCAAAGACCTGAACCGGGTTCAGATACTTCAGCGCCCACGTGCTGTTGGCTCCGGAGTATAGCGCGCTTTCCATCACCGTCACGGCAATGTTATTGCGCGGGCGCCAGTCGATCCGGTGGGTGGTCAGGTACCGCCTGACGCTCCCTTCCCGGAACGCGCGGCCCGTATACGTCTCGTCGGCCTCCATCGCATCGAGTTCTCCTGCTATCGAACGTAGCGAGAACCGATCGCCGCCGATTCGGAACTCCAGCGCGTCGAAGCTCCGCGGATTGTCGCTCATAAACAAGCCCGGCTGGCCCGCCTCACCCCAGTGCCGGCTGTAACGGCCGATATAAAGGGAAAAGAGCCTGGTCGACACGCCGGCGTACGTGTTCTCATTCCGCGCCTCCAATCGTCGTACCGGCGACACGCCTTCCGGGTCG
>CBFGYX010000398.1:0-2407 GCA_965653075.1 uncultured bacterium | reverse complement strand
GTCGTGAATGAGTTCCATTCGGACCTGAGCGCGCAGGTTATGTGTGGTTTAAAGGCGATCGTGGTAAAAAGCCGATCGTGGTAAAAAGCCGATCGGGGTGACGAAAGGAACGGTTGCACGATTGGCCGCCCTTCGAACGGGGCGAAATATCCCGCCCGTTGATCGACTTCCCTCCCCTGTTTGCCTGATTTAGGTCATAATTCACCCCGACGTTGCGGTTTCGCGCACGCCGGCAAATCAACCCGATTATATTCAGATCGGCCCGATGTACGTCCTACCTCCATCTAAGAAACTACTCGAGAGCACCATGTCCTTTCGTATCGAGCGAGACTCAATGGGCGAAGTCCAGGTACCGGAAGACGCCCTTTACGGAGCGCAAACACAGCGCGCGGCCGACAACTTCCCCATCAGTGGTGTGCGTTTCAGCCGGCGCTTTATCGAAGCCGTCGGTGCCGTCAAGCGAGCCGCGGCCGTAGCCAACCATAGTCTCGGGCTGCTCGACGAGAACAAGCGAGATGCCATTGTCCAGGCTGCCGACGAGGTCATCGAAGGGCGGCATGACGATCAGTTCGTGCTCGACATCTTCCAGACGGGTAGCGGTACGTCGACCAACATGAACGCCAACGAGGTGATCGCGAGCCGGGCCTCCGACATCCTGGGAAGCGGACGCGGCAATCGTGCGGTGCATCCGAATGACGACGTCAACATGTCGCAGTCGTCGAACGATGTTATCCCGACGGCGATGCACGTATCGGCACGGGTGGGGATTGAGAAGGACCTTTTGCCGGCGCTCGGGCGGTTTGAGGATGCGCTCAACGCCAAAGCCAAGGAGTTCGACGATGTGCTGAAGAGTGGCCGTACCCATTTGATGGATGCCACGCCGGTGCGGCTCGGACAGGAGTTCGGTGGTTATGCGGCGCAAATCAAGCAGTCGATCCGTCGGATCCGCGCGGCGTCGAACGAGCTGATGGAACTGGCACTCGGTGGAACGGCTACGGGAACGGGCATCAACTGCCATCCGGATTTTGCGGCGAGGGCCATCCAAGAAATTGGATCGATCACGGGTTACGCGTTCCGCGAGGCTGATAATCATTTCGAAGCACAGGCTGCGAAGGACGCCTATGTCCAGGTGTCCGGCACGTTGAACACGCTCGCCGTATCGCTGCTCAAGATCGTAAACGACATTCGCCACCTCTCGAGCGGTCCCACGTCCGGCCTGTCAGAGATCCAACTTCCGTCGATCCAGCCGGGGTCGTCGATCATGCCGGGCAAGGTGAACCCGGTGCTGAGCGAAGCCATGATGATGGTCTGCGCGCGTGTCATGGGCAACCACACGACGATCACAATCGGTGGCCAGCACGGCAACTTCGAGCTGAACGTGATGATGCCGGTGATGGCTCACGCGATGTATGAGAACGTGGAGTACCTGACCAACATGCTCGATGCATTCCGCGAGCGCTGTCTCGAGGGAATTACGGCCAACCGCGAGCGTTGTCAGGAACTGCTCGAACTCAACCCATCGATCGCAACGGCGCTGAATTCCGCCATTGGCTACGACAGGGCGGCCACGGTTGCCAAGAAGGCCGGTGCCGAGCGCCGGTCGGTGCGCGAAGTCGTCATCGAGATGGGACTGCTCTCCGACGACGAGCTCGACCGCGTGCTGAACGTACGGGAGATGACGGAGCCCGGCATCCCGGGCTCCTGACGCACGTCGGATTACCTAAACGTACCATCGCCCGCCTGCATTCAATTGCGGCGGGCGGTTTTGTTTACGTAACCTGCAAGACTGTCTGCCGGAGCGGACAGCTTCTGACGAGTCGTCTGCTACTCGACGCCTTTCCGCGAATCGGCACGTTTTTTTCGAAAGCAGGATGGCCGGCATGTTGTTTATGCCGCCCCACATTTGAACGACCCATTCTTCACCCTATGCAGACTATGAGCATAAAGAGAAAGATGTCGATCGCCGCCATTGTCGTTGCCTCGTTTATCGGGGGCGTTTTCATGACGACTATGGGCGCAAACCTGCTTGGGATCGGCCACCTCGCCGGAACTGAAAGCCGTGCGGCATTCGACGGGTTCGACGGCTCCACGTATGTCGACGTAGCCAATGATCTCGAATCTGCCTTTATCTCGGTTTCGGAAGTTGTCAACCCGACCGTCGTCCAGATTCAGGCTGAGCGTGTGACAACTCGGCAGGCGCCGGGCTTCCCCTTTGGCAATCCGTTTGAAGGCACGCCATTCGAGCAATTCTTCGGCTCGCCCGGAGGTGGCGAGCGTGAGTTTCGGCAGCAGGGCCTGGGCTCCGGCGTCATCGTACGCTCTGATGGCTACATCGTGACGAACAACCACGTTGTCGAGGGCGCGACGAACCTTCGGATGCGCGGCGAAGTATTCGAGCGCTTCAACG
>CBFGYX010000397.1:0-2412 GCA_965653075.1 uncultured bacterium | reverse complement strand
CTGGGTACCACGACATTGGAGATCTACGGCGTGGACCGGCTTGCAGCGGTCGAGTTTTCAAACAGTCCGGACCGCATCGAGATCGGCACGTTCATGATTGCCGCTGCGCTGGCCGGTTCGGCAGATGAGCCGGTTGTACTCGAGGGGGCGTCGTCTGAGCACCTCGGCGAGGCGTTCATCGACGCCTTCCGGGCGACGGGTGCATCGATGGAAGAACGCGACAATGCGCTCGTCATCACGGCGCCGGATGAGATCCAGCCGGTATCCATCGAGACGGCAGTTTATCCCGGATTCCCGACCGATCTTCAGGCCCAGTGGACGATTTTGATGTCACAGGCGAAGGGTAACTCCCGGATCATTGATAATGTCTATCACGACCGCTTCAACCATATCCCTGAACTCGCGCGTATGGGATTGAAAGCCATCGTGATCAACAACGAGGTCGTGATCGAGGGAGGCCATCAGCTACAGGGCGTCCCGGTAATGAGCACGGATCTCCGCGCGAGTGTATCGCTGGTGCTGGCCGGCCTCGTGGCCCGCGGTGAGACGCATGTTCTGCGCGTCTACCATCTCGATCGTGGCTACGAGAACCTCGAAGGGAAGCTTTCGGCGGCCGGTATCGACATTCGGCGCGATGCCTACGAGGAGTTTCCGCTGGGAGCCGAAGACGGCGCCGTCGTCGAGAGTCGCGGTTAGAACACGACGCTTATTTCCATTCGCAATGCATGCACAACCGGCGCATCTGTCGCGCTGCGTCCGTCGTATTGCAGCGTTACCCGCAGGTACTGGTTGATGCTGTATCGCAGGCTGGAACCCCACATCCACGATGTGCCCGGGCCGCGGCCGTCCGTGAGCTCGTACTGCGCCATCCCCACATAATCACCCGTAAGGTTGATGTTGGCCAGCTCGAGGCGAGTGTTCCAACTCAAGCGGCGCGGCACCTGAAACAGCACGTCAAGCGGTAGTCTGGCAACCCGTGCGCTACGATCCTGGCGTGCATCGTGCTTCCACGCGAGTGATACCGGCGTGCTGAAGCGAAGCCGATCGCCGGCGCGAAAAATCACCTCTGGTTCCAATCGAAAGCCGGTTATACTGAACTGCCTGCTCGCGAACTGCCGGCTGTCCTGCCGATTCCGCTCGCGCGCCACGCCGAGGCGAGTTGTCCAGGCGCTGCCGGGCTGCCACCGGGCGTCGATGCGCCACGTTGAAATGAACTGCTCTTCCAGGCCCGCCGTCCTGTTGTTGAGGGAACGAACCTGCGAATGTGTCAGATCGACACCACCACGCCGCCCGCGGGGCCACAACGAAATATCCTGCAGGATTCGAAGCCGGCCGTTGATTGTGTTGTCAGGATCGCGATACCGCGGGAGATGCAAGAGGTAGATTCGGGTGATATCCTGCGCGCGCGTGGTTTCCAGCACCTCGACAACACTGCGGGATGAGATGTGGGATAACACGCCTTGCCAGCCGTCATTGCCCCTCCAGGCGGCGTTTCCATCGAGGCGGAGTTCGGCGCGGGCGTTTACGGAGATCGATGAGACGAGGCTGTCGGTCGGGACGAATGTCCGTGCGTAGACGCCTTCGTTCGGCGTGCGCTCTGGTATCAGCTCATCGATTTGGATGATGCCGTCGCCGTTGAAATCCTCCCACACGTATTCCCCAAGCTCAGGACCAGTGCGGATGTAGATCTCCTGCAGCAACGGCGTTCGCTCACTGGATGCCTCATATGACACGTTAGCATCCACCGCTCGCGGATGCGGCCGCCACCTGAATGCACTCCGGATCAGCAACGAGTTCTGATCGGCCCGGGCCATCTCGGCGCGGAATCGATCGGAATACGTTTTGGTGCGGTAGCCGATCCTGGCTTCGCCGGACAATCGATCGGCATCGAACCGGAGATCCGACGAGACGGTTGTCGACCGATCCGCGTCGATCATCTGCCCGCCGATGACGCCGTCCTCATCGCGAAAACTGATCTCAGCGCCGAGGTCGAGCCCCAGGCCGTGCCACTGCACCCCCGGAGTGATGCGCGTGAAGCGAAACGCGCCGGCGGTGAGGCTGTCGGTATCGAGATGCCGCTGGCGCCTGTCTTCATGCTCGATCTCGAGGCCCGGTGTGAGATTCAGGCGCGGGATCGGCATGCGAACCGAACCGAGGTGACGCTGCCAGTTGCCGTCTTCGAGGCTGAAGGTATTGCGGCTGTCGATCCACTCGCCCTGGTACTCGGCTGTGGATAGACCGAGCGGGGTTGCCGCGATCGTCATCGCGCGTCGTTCCGCCGAAAAACGATCGCCGAGGTTAAAACGGGCCGCTTCGAACGACGCATCACCCAGGTAGATATCCGACAAACGGAAAGCGACTTCATCCGTCGCCTCACGCGCATCGGGAATGCCGCTTGCCGGCGTCGATCCC
>CBFGYX010000396.1:0-2424 GCA_965653075.1 uncultured bacterium | reverse complement strand
GACGACTTCTCCCTGCGAATCGATAAAGCCCCAACGTCCATTTTCGACGACGGGATACAGACGCGGCTGATAGATATCAGCGGCGCTGCTCTGGTTCTCATCGGCGCCTGTGGGGCCGCAGCCTAAAACGATGAAAGGGATGAGCAGGAGCGGCAGAACGAATCGGCGTGGCATACTGAACACGATGAGCTTGGACCAATGAGCTTGGAAAATCGACGCACCAGATTACGAAACGTGTACTATGAATATTCGTCGGTTACACCATCGATCCAAACGATTTGGAATAATCCTCGCGTTCATAGGCGACGTTCAACGGCCTGCCGGCCGGATCGCGAGGCCCTAACTCCCTCACAAACACACAACATGTTACGACTCGTTGTACTCGCCATGACGCTAGTGCTCACGGCGCCTGCCTTGGCCCAGGAAAACCGGCTGTCGGTACCGTATCAGCAGTTTCAGCTCGAGAACGGACTGACCGTGATCCTGCATCAGGACTCGTCGACACCCGTCGTTGGTAGCAGCATCTGGTACCACGTGGGCTCGGCCAACGAGCGGCCCGGTCGAACTGGCTTTGCTCATCTGTTCGAGCACCTGATGTTTGAAGGCTCGCGCAATGTGCCCGAGGGCAAGATCGATGAGTGGTTCGAGGAGATCGGGGGATCGCCGAACGGATCGACAACCACTGATCGGACCAACTATCTGCAGCAGTTCTCATCGAGCGGGCTCGATCTGGCGCTTTTCATCGAGAGCGACCGGATGGCGTATCTGATGGATGCCATGTCTCCGGAAACGGTCGACGGCCAGCGCGATGTGGTGAAGAACGAGCGGCGGCAGTCGTATGAGAACCGGCCGTACGGCCTCGCGTGGCAGACGATCGGTGAGAACCTGTATCCCGAGGATTTCCCCTACCACTGGCCCGTCATTGGTTACATGGATGACCTGGCGGCCGCCACGTACGACGACGTTGCCGACTTCTTCCACCGCTTCTACGCGCCGAACAATGCCGTGCTCGTACTCGCGGGTGATCTCGATTACGACGAAACGCGAAGCCTCGTCGAGAAGTGGTTCAGCGAGATCCCGCGTGGCGAAGATGTACCGAGGCTCGACGTGTCGGCTCCTGCACTGAAGGGCGAGAGGCGCATCGCATTCGAGGACCGCGTCCAGCTCCCGCGCATCTACATGGCGTGGCACACGCCGGCCGCGTACGAGCCCGGCGACGCCGAGATGACGCTTGTCGGCGAGCTGCTTACCTCGGGCCGGAGCTCCCGCCTGTACCAGCGCCTTGTGTACGATCTGCAAATCGCGGACGACGTCTCGGCCTTCCAGTCATCCGCTCGCCTGGGATCCCGCTTCGTGATTTCGGCCACCGCCCGCAGCGGCTACACGCTCGACGAACTTCAGCACACGATCGACGAAGAGCTCGAGCGGCTGAAGCATGAAGAGCCGGCCGAGCGGGAGGTCCAGCGCCTCGTCAACGGCTACGAGACGCGGTTCTACGAAGGCATCGAGAGCGTGCTCTCGCGAGCCGACCAGCTCGCCGCGTACCACTTCCACACAGGCAATCCCGACTATTTTGAGGAGGATCTGTCCCGCTTCGGTGCGCTCAGCGGCAACGACCTGAGCGCCGCCGCGCGCCGCTACCTGCCGCTCGACCGGCGCATCGTCCTGAGTATTGTGCCGCAAGGAGCCGCCGACCTCGCGGCTTCCGGAAGCGAGTTCATTTCGCCCAACTGATTTCCCCGAGCCCGTCCATGTTCAAGATATTATTGCTCGTCGCGCTCATGGCGACCTCCCCCATTTTCTCTTCGGATGCCGCGGCGCAGACGCCGGATCGGTCTCGGCCGCCTGCGGTCGGACAATCGGCGGAGCTCGAGCTTCCTCCGATTGAGCGTCACCGCCTCTCGAACGGTATCGAGGTGGTGATGATGCGGAAGACCGACATTCCGCTCGTTCAGATGAACGTGATCGTGGAGGCGGGCCAGGCCAATGAGCGGCGCGAGGCGCAGGGCATGGCTTCGCTGACGGCGTCTCTGATTGACGACGGTGCCGGTGAATATGGCGCGCTCGAGTTGGCCGATGCATTCGATTTTCTCGGCGCGCGGTTTGGTACCAGCGCCTCCAATCATTACACGTCGCTCTCGCTTCGGGTGCCGTCCGCTCGGTTCAACGATGCCGCGGCGCTCGTGGCCGACGTACTGCTGCGGCCGCATTTCGACGCCGACGAGCTCGAACGCCTGCGGCTCGACCGGCTGACGACGCTCATCCGCAATCACGACGACCCGCAGACGATCGCTCAGACGCTATTCGACCGGACGCTCTACGGCGACGATCATCCGTACGGCCGGTCGGCGATCGGCGCGGAGGATTTCCTGAGGGATGTCTCGGCGGAGGACGTCCGCGCTTTCTACGACCGCCACTTCGGAC
>CBFGYX010000395.1:0-2432 GCA_965653075.1 uncultured bacterium | reverse complement strand
GCGTCATCCCCAGTATGCGGAAGCCCTGCAGGTAGGCCTCGCCGGCGCGGGCGCGCAGCATGTCCATCTGCCGTTGGAAGAGCGTAGACCAGATGTCGTGGTCTTCATCCTGGTAATCCGGGTACGGGATCTCATCTCCGACTGGTGGCGGCTCGACGAGGTTCTGCGGGATGCAGCGCGGGTCGACGTCGGGGCCGTCGGTTTTTTCGTACGCCGAGCGATGATCTTCGGCAGTGATATCGGCCGTGGTTCTGTTTTCAAGCATGGCGGTTCGAAGATAATCAGGTGGACTGGAAGCGCTTCCGGTCGTGGCTATCTTACTGCATGGATGTGGAAAATGCAGGTCAATCGGGATGCTCTTTGCTCCGAATGAAGAGCGCGACCAGAATGTAACCGACGAAGGCGAGAACGACGATGCCCGGCGTGGCGCGGGAGATGTCTCCGCCGGGGGTCAACAGGCGCTCGAACATGTAGACGATGACCCCGAACAGTGCGCTCAGTATCGCTGCGGCCAGCAAGACTGACGGCCACGAACGAAATATTTTATCGCTAAACATGCGCGTTTCGTCTCGTTGTCGGTTGCAGTTATAGCCGCGCGTATGGGGCGGCGTTCCTAAGCCCGACTACAACAGCAGGCCCATCGCGGTGAAGGCGACGAGTGCGACGGCGGCAACGACGAGCGTGTAGGGAAGCTGGGTGTTGACGTGGTCGATATGATCACACGCAGCCGACATCGACGAGATGATGGTGGTATCCGAAAGCGGCGAGGCGTGATCGCCGAAGACGCCGCCTGAGAGGACGGCGCCGAGCATCAGGGCCGGGTCGATGGCGAGACCGTCGGCAATGGGCAGCGCAATCGGGATCATGATGGCGAAGCACGTCCACGACGAAACGAGGGTGAAGGATATGATGCAGGCGACGAGGAAGATGATGGACGGCAGCCACCAGACGGGGGCGTCGGAACCGATGAGCGAGACGAGATACGGCCCCATCTCGAGCGCGCGCGAGATCTGGCCGAGAGCGAAGGCGAAGACAATGAGCACGGTGACGCCGACGAGTCCGGCGGAGCCCTTGAGCACGAGGTCCGTCGACTCCTGGAGAGAGACGGCCGCGCGGCCGGAGGTCAATGGGAGCGCATACATGACGGCGGCCACGCCGATCGATGCGCCCACGGCCCAGAGCACGGAGGTCGAGCCGGAACCCGCCATCAGATTGCCCTCGCCGGTGATGAAGAGTCCGACGAAGATCATGCCCACCAGCACCAGGATCGGGATGAGCAGGTTGTACGCCCGGTTCGGGACGCGGCCGAGGGGCTCGATGTTGGCGACGTCGTCCGACATCATCGGCCTCGACCCGGGCCGTGTCACCTCTCCCGACTGGGCGGCGCGGCGTTCGGCTTTCTTCATCGCACCGAATCCCCATCCGCTAATCGCGAGAAAAAGCGCGAAAAGAATGGCCATCCAGGAGAAGAAGTTAAAGATCAACGAGCGAACGAGAAGCGGCACTGACTCGGCTCCCATCCCCTGCGCGGCGAGCAGGCCGAGCACGTAGGCGCCCCATCCATTGAGCGGTATGCTCATGCAGACGGGCGCGCTCATGGCGTCGCAATAGTACGCCAGCTTCTCGCGCGGCAGCTTGAGGCGATCGAAGAACGGCCGCGCTACGGCGCCCGTAGCGAGCGAGGTGATGCTGGACTCGACGAAGATCGCGAGGCCCACCAGCCACGCCAGCAATTCGGCGCTGCGCCGCGTGTTACCCCAACCTCGCCCGCGGGCCGACTCCACGAATCCCACCACACCGCCCGACGCCTGCACCAGCGCGATGAGCCCGCCGACGAGCAGGCAGAAGATGATGACGCGTGTGTTGCCGGCATCGAGAAAGACGAGGACGATCTGATCGACCGTCTCGCGGAGGCCTGCGATGGGGTTGCCGCCTACGATGATGGTAGCGCCGAGCCACAGCCCCGCAAACAGCGACAGATAGACCTGACGCGTCCACATGGCCAGCACAATGGCGATGAGGGCAGGCGTGAGGACGATCCAGTCCATCGACTATGCCCCGGCGCTCACGACGGATATCATGGCTTCCACTTGATGCTGCAACCCATGGCGGGGTGCTGAACGTCGATGGCGGGCCTGCCTTCAAGGACGGCATCTACGGCGGCGGCGAGCTCGCTTCCGTGCGCATCATCTCCTTTCGGACGCGTCTCGTCGAAGCGGCCGCGGTAGGTCAGTTTGTGATCGGCGTCGTACACGTAGATGTCGGGCGTGCAGACCGCGCCGTACGCGCGAGCGACTTCCTGCGTGGCGTCGTGCAGGTAGGGGAAGGGGAAGCCGACGTTTTGCGCATGCCTGGCCATTTCCTCCGGCGAGTCGTCGGGGTATAGTCGATGGACTGGATCGTCCTCACGCCTGCCCTCATCGCCATTGTGC
>CBFGYX010000394.1:0-2440 GCA_965653075.1 uncultured bacterium | reverse complement strand
GCTTCGGAAGGAGGAGGAAAAACACTACCAGCGCGATCCCGGACCGGATCATAATATTTCTGGACTCATCCTTTCGGATCCACTCCCGAAACCGCTCCGATCTACGGCCCGGACCGTTGTCTGACGACATGCTTACGTCTCAATGATGACGGAAAATCAAAAAGAGTAGTCGTCAACAAATCATCATTTTGTAGTGTTCCTTGTTGTGTCAAATATGACCCACTGCTTAAATCCAAAAAGTGAAGTGCATGCGCAATCATTTCACACCTATCCGAATCATATGCGCACAATCGCCAATTGATATCTAATTGGTATCACGTCAGCGTGACTGATCGAAGGCGAAGAACGGCGTAAGGTCATGACTAACACGGTACCGGCCCAAATCCCGGCCGGCACTTGACGCTTGGTTACACTGATCTCCCGGTTCATTCCACCCGGGTTCTATATGATCGTCCGGAGTGGTAGGTTATGCCCGGACCCTATGTCGATGTCCTGATCCCAGCGGTCTCAGGCTCTCGCTCCGCGATTGTTCGTCGCTGTGGGGCCTGGTCAGCAAAATGAATCATTCGTCGTTGTTAATTATGACACACCTGTTACAATCAGTTCGTTTCGCGCTCATGTTGACATTTGCGCTTGTGATTTCGCTGAGCATCACCGACGCACGCGCTCAGATCACGGTGAGCATAGACGACATTGAACCCTGGTACGGTCGTACGCTTTCGATCATCAGCTCACAGAGTGACAGCCTGGCCGATGAGTTCGTTACCCCGATCATCGATGCTGTCGGGGAGGACGCGGTCTACGACTTCCGTGGAATCCCCTTCGGCGAGACATTCCGCGGGACCATGAGATACCTGAGGATGACGCCCGACGGGCCCGGCGGAGACATCGACCATTTGTTACCGTCCACCACCGTTATGGAGGTCAGCACGGTGATGGAGGAGGTCGTGCGAATGGTTGTTCTGGGATTTTCGGAGGTCCGCGATGACAGCGTGTTCCAGCGCGGCGCCATTATACGCCACGATCTTCTGGTTGAGATGGACGGCCTCGAGTCGACGGCCGATACCATGTTGTTCGATCCTCCCACATTCTCCGACCCGGTGTCGTACACCTACGGAGACACGTGGACGGCAGACCCTGTGGTAAGCGGCTTATCCGACGAAACACTTGTTGAAGTCACGGGCTACGGCACCCTCATTACGCCTCGCGGAGAGGAGCGCCAGGCGCTGCGCATCGAGCGGACGACCAGTATGTTCGGGATAGGGACGAAGACGATTGAGTTCGTGACGGGTGCGGGCGACGGCCCTCCGGGGGTTGCGGCGTCGATCAGCTTTACGGTCATCGGGGATGAAGTTGTTATTAGCGGCATCGACTTCACGGAAGTAACCGGCGAGGCCGGCACCAGCGTGGCGCACCGCGCGGGTACGCCTGAGGCGCTACGTCTCGGTGCGAATTTCCCCAACCCGTTCACTGAAACGACGACGATTCCGTTTGAGCTTACCGAAGGGGGCGACGTCAATCTTCAGATCTTCGACCTGCTGGGGCGTCAGGTTGCCGTCGTGGTGAATACGACGCTGCCCGCGGGCCGGCATGAGGCGAGCTTCGACTCGGCCGGACTCCCGGGCGGAACGTATCTGTATCGGATCGAAGCCGCGGGCGCTTCTCGATCCGGCGTGATGACGGTGGCGCGATAGCTCATTCAGGAGCCGACGCCCTTATCATAGAGCCCTTATCATAGAGCCGAACTACACGAAGCCCGGCACCGCCACTCGGCGCCGGGCTTTGTTGTGTCGTCGCTTGTTCCATCACTCAGTTGGCTCATCACTGTGCATGCGCGGCACCCGTGGCCGATCGCCGTCGGCTGTCGACGGCCGCGCCTAAGATCAGACAGACGCCCAGCCAGGTGAGTCCGAACGCCAGCCCGCCGAGCACGTCGCTCATCCAGTGGACATTCAGCACGATGCGGCTCCAGGCGATCAGCAGAATCAGCACCACCAGCAACACGGTCCCGGTGATCTTCAACCACCGGCTCCGGGCATGCGTCCAGACGAGGTAGATGATAAAGCCGTAGATCACGACGGCCCAGAATGAGTGCCCGCTCGGGAAGCTATGTCCCGCGCTTCCCGCGAGCGGGTCATCCGGCCGCACCCGCTCGAAGAACACCTTCATCATCCACATCAACCCCGAGCCCGGGCCAGTCGCGAGCAGCATCAACACGAAGTCCAGATAGCTTCTGCGCATCAACAAATACGCGCCGAGGATGATGACGGACGCGATCAGTGCGTAGGCGCCTCCAAACCACGTCACAAAGCGCGCCACGCCGGCATCCGGTGCTGCCGATGAAACGGCCTGCTGGACGCGCAGGTCGAGGTTGTAGAGTTCGGCCTCCGTCATCCAGCCATTGGTGACGAGCACAAAGAAGACGGCCGTGCCGATCGTC
>CBFGYX010000393.1:0-2443 GCA_965653075.1 uncultured bacterium | reverse complement strand
CGATTACTTTTCATGATATCGTGATGACATGCACCGAACCGTCAGGGTCAGCGCATCAGTTGTTGAAGCCGACGTTTGTTGTTGGCGTAGTTCATTGCCACCTCGGCCGAGATCAGGCCTTGCCGTAGCAGTCGGAAGAGGTCCTGCTCGAGCGTAACCTGTCCGGCCGCGCCTCCCTCCCACATCATCTGGTAGATCTCACCGCTGTTGTCATTCTTGATGGCCGCGCGAGCCGATGGTGTCATCCACAGCACTTCCTTAGCCAGGACACGGCCGCCACCGATTCTCGGCAACAGCTTTTGCGAAACGATGCAGCGCAGGACGTCGGCCAGGCGGTTCCGTACGCGCTCTTGCTCTTCAGGTGGATATTCGCCGATGATCCGGTCGATGCTTTCGACCGCCGAACTCGTGTGGAGCGTGGAGAAAACCTTATGGCCGGAGTCGGTGATCTCCAGCGCGGCGGATATCGTCTCGGGGTCGCGCATCTCGCCGATCACCACGATGTCGGGGTCCTGGCGCAGCGCGTGGACGATTCCTTCCTTGAACGACCGGACGTCCTTGCCCACCTCGCGATGCCTCACGATGCACTTCTTAGAGCGGTGCATGTATTCGATCGGCTTGCCGATGATGACCACATGGCCCGGCACGTCGTCGTTGTTGGCATCCATGACGGCGTCGAGCGTCGAGCTCTTGCCCGAACCCGTAACACCGGTGATGAGCGTCAGGCCGTCGCGCTCGTGACGGAACAACAGCCCGCGTTCGACCAGTGGATGAAATCCGATCGACCGAAGCGAGCGCACCTCATCGGTAATCGCGCGGAAGTTGAGGCCGAGGTGATCATAGTCGAAGTAGCAGGTCGCTCGGAAACGACGGCGTCGTCCGTCGGCGCCCTTCGTCGGCAGCTCGAACGAGAAATCGACCGCGTACTCCTCAAACAGGACATCCAGTTGTGTCTGCGTGAGGAGATTGAGGAAGAGCATGTCGGTCTCATCCTCGCTATACGTGCCCATCTCCTGGATCGGCATCTTGTCGCCGTTGACGCGATACCAGATCATGCCGTTACACGCGGGGCCGCCTGCGTCGAGGTCGGACGCGCCCAGGACGAGCATCCGCTCGGCGAGTATGCTCATGTGCTCGCGCAGCGCCGTCCGGTCTTTGTCGAGCAGCGCGTTGACCTGATCAGCCAGGTATCGCACCCGATCCTGCCCCACCAGGTTGTGCGGCAGGTTCTCCAGCACCGTCTTACAAATCGACGGCAACGGCCGCATCTCGAACGTCGCGACGGGCCGCTGCGGGGCCGCGCTTTGGCGCTCAAGGATTTCCTTTAATGCGAGGTTGACGTCAGACACGATTGCAGTCGGGTGATGTTACCTGTCGGGCGGTTAAGCAAAAGCTTAGCGGATGATCGTCCGCTAAGCGCGATCGCTTAACCTTCGCGATGCGCTATTCCCGATTGCAATGCGCATACCATGCGCACGAAATGCACCTTCAGACCCTGTAACCGCCTATCTCTGCACGCTTCGCCTCGCCGTTTTACCCGGTCGTCGTTACGTTGTGTTACAAACTGGTTTCGTTAGTACCGGACTCCTGCGGCTACGCGGTACGACTCAAACCCATGACTTCAGTCAGATCCAGGCGCTCATCCGGATGACCGACGCCGTGCTCTTACCGTTTTATATGGGACGGCTGTTTCAATGAAGAAAACGCCTGCAGGTGTTCGAGGTCGCCGGCGAACTGCGGGGTGCAATATGTCTGGTTTAAGCGCGACCTCGACGTTATTTCTATAAATATCACGGGTCCAAGCTCATTATCCGCCACAATCGTGGACGCTGCGAATCCGCTCAGCCGCTGAATCAGAACGTGAGCGCGTGATACAATAGTGCTGCCTATACTTTCATGGATCGGGGCGTTTATATGACGCGGGATTCTCGCCGCGCTGCGCTGCACTGAACCGCCATTGCTATTTCAGACAATCTACACCTAAATAGGCGTTATTTTGGCGCACACATCGTCCCCGCAGGGTGCCTGCTATTTGTATAAGCAGGGATGCGGGTTTACATTTAATCGTGCGCATTTCGCGCATTCCTGTTCAGCAAACGCTATTTCAAGAGAACGGACCGACATGCAGATATTCACCACGGCCTCCAGGCTGATCTTCGCAGGCGCGCTTCTCGTGCTGGTCGGATGCGGCGGGGGCGATTCGCCTCAACCGGCGACCGAAACCGCAACACCGGAGCCGGCAGCGCCGACCGTTGAAGGCACGGTTCCTGCCCAGATGCAGGCATTTTCTGACGACGGCGACGTATTCGAGATTGTGATCGAAGGCGATGACATGATGCGCTTTGACGTCGAGCAGTTCAGCGTCAGCCCGGGACAGATGGTCCGCCTCACCCTGAACCACGTCGGTTCGCTTCCGGCGCAGGCGATGGGTCATAACGTCGTC
>CBFGYX010000392.1:0-2443 GCA_965653075.1 uncultured bacterium | reverse complement strand
ACATCCACAACACGTGGAATCTTACTCAGTCCGACGATTCTCCCATTCGGGATGTACGCCACGTGTGCCTTGCCGAAAAACGGCAGCATGTGATGCTCACACAGCGAATAGATTTCGATGTCCTTCACCACAATCATCTCGCTGTAATCCTCCTCGAAGATTGCCGACTCGAGGATGGCCTTCGGGTCCATGCCGTAGCCGTGCGTGAGGTACTGATACGCCTTGGCCACGCGCTCCGGTGTCTTCAGCAGTCCTTCGCGGTCGGGATCCTCGCCGAGCCCGGTGATGATCTCACGTACATTGCCGGAGATCGCAGATGTAGTGTCGTCGTGATAGACGTCGTTGCGCTGATACAGTAGCGGCACCTTGAGATCGGGGGAACGATCCGGCATCGGTAGGTCTCCAGGGGTTTGATTACAGTGTTGATGACGAGCCCGCCGCGTTACTCGCCGTAGTATTCGGCCGAGTTCCGCTCCGTCTCATAAAGCCGCACGCGGAAGAGCTCGCCCGATGGAATAGCGTCTTCGAGCCGCCGCCAAAAGGCAACGACCATATTCTCAGTCGACGGCATGATGCCTTGCAGGAAGTCCACATCAAGGTTCAGATTGCGATGATCGCAGTGGGAGATCACGCGCTCCTCCATGATCCGCTTGAGTTCGGCGAGATCGATGACGTAGCCCGTTTCGGGATTTGGCTCGCCGCGGACCGTAACTTCGAGCGTGTAGTTGTGGCCATGCCAGTTCGGGCTGTTGCACTTCCCGAACACGCGCTGATTCCATTCGTCGGATTTGTCGGGATTATGAAGTCGGTGCGCGGCGTTAAAGTGCGCCTTGCGCGTCACGTAGACCAGCGGCATGGGATGCAACAGCTTTTCTTGATAACTCAGACGAGCAAACACGTGCTGTGAGGGGGCGTTCCCCTCGGGTGAGACGTGGCACCGTCTGCCTCATATTCGATTCGAACAACAGATCATACTGTCTTTGCGGATGAGCGACGAAAAAACCATCTTCCAAAAGATCGCCGACCGGGAGATCCCGGCCGATATTGTGTACGAGGATGAGGAAGTGATCGCATTTCGCGACATCAATCCTCAGGCTCCCGTGCATATTTTGATTGTGCCGCGAAAGCCCATTCCGTCGATAGATCATATCGAGGAGGAAGACGTGCCGGTGGCCGGCCGGCTGTTCCGGGTGGCGCGGCAACTGGCCTCAGATGAAGGCCTGAGCGACGGCTATCGCGTCGTGATGAATTGCGGACGGCATGGACAGCAGTCGGTTGATCACATCCATCTTCACTTGCTCGGCGGACGGCAGATGTCGTGGCCTCCGGGATGAATGCGTCCGGCTTTTCGTGCTGATCGTTGCGTCGCTGGCGGTGGTTCTTCCTTCCGCGGCGCAGACCATGCCGAATGTGAGCGTCGAGACCGGGCTCCAGCGAGACGTCAATCAGTATCGATGGCGTTTCGGAATCGCGACGACAGGAAAGGAGGGTTCGTGGTCGTACGATGTCCGCAATCTCTACCTCTCCGATGCGTTCATCCTCTTCAACGAGGAGCTTCGGTTTCGAGACGAGAACGAACTGACCTGGCGCGTTGACCGACCGCTCGGCGGTGACTGGGCAACGCTCGCTTTTGGGCGCCTCTCATATTTCGAGCAGAGCCGAGTCCTAGTTCAGCAGTCACTTGCCGGCGTCGAGTACCGGCCCGATGCCCGGCTCATGCTCCGGCCCATGGTCGGCGTAGCGCTCGACCAGCGGCCGGGCGGCATCATCGACGGTGGGCGCACGCCGCTGCGGTCAGACGTGGGGCCCGCCGTCGCGCTCGATGCATTTTACCGACCATCCGTTCCTGAGCCATACACGATGCAACTCGAAGGCTCGGGGCAGTGGTACTCCATCCAACCGCGCAGGGGCTACACCGTCCGTGCCGATGTTTCAGCCGGCGGAAGGTTCGAGGATACGGATCTGGTCAGCCGCATCGGTTACGGTGCCGCACGGCGCGACGTCTATCAGGCGGTTTCTTTTCTGAATCGCGGATTGCCCACCGATCGCTTGAGCGAAAGCATCGAAGCGACCTCGAGTGACACGCTCGCATTTCGGCTCGGTCTCACGTCGGCGATGACGAATCGGCTCAGCCTCACGGGTCAGCTTAACGGAGCCGTCATCCGGCGCTTCATCCGGACGCACAACGCTCCCGACGAATCGCTCTTCTTCGACACCAACTTCAGCCGCCAGGCGTTCGACGTAGGCTTTGGGATCCGGTATCAGGACAATTCCCGAACGGGTTCTGTAGACGTGGAGTACGGCGCCAACGCCGAAGAGCGGCGGCTCGTGAACGTGGAAGATGAGGCGGGCAGCCAGATCGCGCAGATGTCGCTCGCGTTGCAGCAAGCGAACTTCGAGCAGAGCACCATGCTCATCCGGGCTCAGCTACAACAAGACCTTG
>CBFGYX010000391.1:0-2453 GCA_965653075.1 uncultured bacterium | reverse complement strand
AGCTGGGCGGTCTCCATCGCGAACTTTGTCGGCCGGATGATGTAGCGCGACTCATCCGCCGTTGATGATCCAAACGATATATCCGCGTCTCCAAAACGCGCACGTAGCGTCGACAATAGCTCACCAAACTCCGCATTGCGAGGATACATGCGAATGCGGTCTCCCACGTAGTACGTGGCCAACAACTCATCCGTCACGGAAGAAAATTCGGCGCCGGCAAAGTCAACTTCATTCTCGGGATCCGACTCGACCAGTTCCGTACTGCCCGTCTCAATATCGAGCGATACGAGCCGCATCAAGTCGACATCCTCACCCTTATCGGTGACGAAATAAACGTGCTGCCCGTTGGGATGAAATCGAACCGGGCCGCACGTCTCGAAAACGCTGCACGTGTAAACGGTATGCCTAGAGCCGTCATCGTCAATCCGTAGAACCTCCGTGCTCCCATCTGCGACGGTGCGGAGAGCCATCCTGAGATTTCCTGCCAGGTCGAAGCTCCACCCCGCGATCTCGTCGGTGTTTTCAGCGATGAGTTCGCGCTCGCCGGAGTTCAGGTCAACCCGATAAACGTCGTGCCACTGCGGATCGCGATCGTTCAGCCCGACCATGATGATGTCCGGAGTGTTGCGAGGGACGGAGAGAACCATGGCGCGCGCCCCGTCATATGGCGTCAGGTTGCGAGCATCCGGGACCGAGTTGGGTCCGCCGGCGGATGGGTCGACGGCAAAGACGTGGTAGTTCTCGTCGCCGCCTTTGTCTTGCACGTACAGCACGTAACGTCCGTCACGGCTCCAGGAGTAGCTGCTTACCGGCCGCTCCGTGTCGTCGGTAATGGGCCTCGCCGCTTCGAACGGTTCGTCAACGCCCTTCACCCAGATGTTGCGGACGCCATTGTACGGCCGCAGGAAGGAGATAAAGCGGCCGTCGGGAGAGATCTGGGCGCCGGAGTATTCCGGATCGCCGAAGAAGACGTCGCGATCGATGAGCGGCGGGAGCTGATCCAGGTAGGCGCGCGATTGAGCCTGTGCCTGGGCCGGGCCGGCGAAAGCGTATGCGAGAAATAACAGTAGAAGTGTTCGCATCGGTGTGGGCGGATTGAATGAGCTGGAAGGGCCCGTGGCGGTTGAAATAACGCACAATTACGATGTGCCCAACTGCCTACGTGGCCAAAGGAGGAGAGGCCGGTTTGCGAGCCGCTTGCGCGCGCTGTAGATTCCTCCGTTTGAGCGTTGAAGCGGCCAGCCGCCGAATCTGTTTACACCGCCCGGAATATACGCGCACGATGGATCTCCCGCTGTATTGGATCGCGATAATCGCCTTTGTCATCATCAACCTGATGCTCCTCTCGGCGGCCGTTCTGGTCTACGCCGAACGCAAGGTTGCGGGCTTCATCCAGGAGCGCCCCGGACCGAACCGCGTGGGGCCGGGTGGCTTCCTTCAGCCTTTTGCCGACGTGCTCAAGCTCCTGATGAAGGAGGATATCACGCCGGCGGGTGCCCACGGCCGGATTCACGCGCTCGCACCGCTTTTGATGGTGACGATTTCGCTCACGGTTCCGGCGGTCATTCCGTTTGCGCGTGGTGTTGTGATTGCAGACGTCGGCATGGGCGTGCTCGTCGTGCTGGCACTTACGTCGGTGAGCGTATACGGCGTTGCGCTGGCAGGCTGGGCGTCGAACAGCAAGTACTCGCTGCTCGGCGGTCTACGAGCGGCCGCCCAGATGATCTCGTATGAGCTCTCCATGGGCCTCGCGGTTGTCTCGGTCGTGCTCATCGCGGGCACGCTCAACCTCACAGGAATCGTCGAGAATCAGGCAGGCGGCGCGGCTATCCTGGGCTGGCACATGTTCGTCAACCCCTTCGGCTTCATCATTTTTGTGATCACCGCGTTCGCCGAGGCCAACCGGGCGCCGTTCGACCTTCCCGAGGCCGAGCACGAACTCGTCGGTGGTTTCCACACCGAGTACAGCGGCATGAAGTTCGGCATGTTCTTCCTTGCCGAGTACGTCAACTTCTTCATCGCCAGCTTCATCATCGTCACGCTTTTCTGCGGCGGCTACCTCGTGCCGTTCGAGCCCCAGCTTCTCGCGGCCATTCCGGCACTCGAGGGCTCGATCCTGCTGGGCGTGCTTCAGGTGCTGTCGCTCCTGCTGAAGACGGCATTCTTCGCGTTCCTTTTTATCTGGGTCCGGTGGACGCTGCCGCGCTTCCGCTACAATGACCTCATGACGATCGGCTGGAAAGTACTTCTGCCCGTCGCGCTTGCCAATGTGCTGCTCGTGGCCCTCGGTGTGCTGATCTTTTAACTGAGGCTGCTGAGATCGATCGTGGCGGTGAGGCCAACGGTATTACGTTAGCTGGGGAAGGGTGCCCGCACGAACGCTGCGGCGATCCGAACGCTCGCGCCCGTGATCGACAGGTAGTGCCATCTGAGTCGAGCGCGTGGCCGTGCAC
>CBFGYX010000390.1:0-2475 GCA_965653075.1 uncultured bacterium | reverse complement strand
ACGCGCAGGTCCTTCTCCAGGGGATGCACATCCCCGATGCCTTCAGCCTCGATCAGCCAGTAATGATGGCCAAGCGCAGCGGCGGTCGCGTAGAAATTAGGATTCGGGAAGGTGAGGTCGGCGATCTCGATGACATGCGTGCCTTCGCGGCAGAACATCATATTGGTGAGTCCGGCCCCATGCGGCGCGGCAAGAACGGACGTCTCCTGCATCAGTCGCACCTGCTCCGCAAAGCTCATACGCTCCGTAAACACCCGCTCAAAGCCATCGCGCTCGAAGAGTGGCCAGATCACATCCTCATTCAGTAAACGGCGGCGCGGTGCATGTTCACGGCTGATGAAGACGCGCCGCGTCGGCTGCCTGTCACCTGAAGTCAAATGCTCTCGAGGCATCCGAAGGAGCTCGGGACGGAATCGGTCCGACTCGACAAGTGTCAGTTCCTCAACTTCCACCGTCGTGCCGACATCGAACGTCCGCATCGACGCCGGCTCGATCCCATACATCCTCAACGAATCGTCAACGAAGCGCGGACGCTGCGCCGGAAGCAGTACGTCGCTTAGCTCCCCCCTCTCCTTCATCAACAAGAACTTCGGCAGATGTGCGGTGAGCCAATGCGAGTAGTTATTGTAGACGCGCTCGAGGAGCCACGTGGCGCGCTCCAGTTTGAGCGGCCTGGGCGACGAGAGGAGGGCCTGCCGATGGGTTTCGTGGAAATGAAACTCGCGAAGCGACAGTGCACGGTCTTGTCCGGTCAGTATTCCCACCCAGAAGTCGCCGTTATCCGGACGCAGATAGGTGATGACGCGGCAGTCGGCGAGCGTCCAGGTGGTCGTCGGTGTACTCGTCCGAGACGGTACGTCATGAAACGAATAATGCCACCAGCCTCGCTCCGCCGGAAGTTGGTCGCGGTCGCTGATGTTGACCGGAAGCGGGTTCCGGGCCACATTCTCGGCATGAATGGGCTCGAACTTCAGCACATCTCCGGTCTGGGAGTCGTGCAGTTCTCGGGGGGTGGCAGAACGAACGTATCGGTAGCCGAATCGACGGGCGGGCATGCCGGCATCCACGCAGCGCTTGATGAATGCCCGGGGCCAGTGCCGCATGCGGCCCATTGCCCGGCGGATCACCTCGAGTGCTGGTGTCATCCGGTCAGGCGCGCCCAACCAGCACCCGTGCGCCGATCCCGAGCGCACCGCGGGAGAGCGGCGCCGGACTCATACGCATGGCGTGCCATAACAGGGAAGCCATAAGCCGGGGGTTTTTCCGCCGATACCGATGCGCCTGCTTCTCGAGCGCCGCGGCAAGCTCCGTCATCAGATAATGCACGGTGCTTTCTTCCTCTATGCGGCGAGCGCGGTCGACAACTTCCGATAATAGCTCAAGGCCGGCGGGTACTTTCTCGGCATCCACCATCGTGAATCCCTGGAAGAGCGGGACCGCCGCCGCGGCCTGCTCGAAATCGACATCACGTCCGAGATATTCGGAGATCAGCCGCTGGTTCACCGAGATGCTGCGCCGGCGCGCCGCCTCGTCGCGCGTCTGCATGATCGATGAAGAATGTACCCGGTAGTCGACCAGGATTTTAGGCAGGACGGCGAATCGCGTGTGTGGACGGAGGCGTGCCCAGAGGTCGGAGTCCTCGACGTCGCGATAGTCCGCATCATAGCCACCGACGCTGCGAACGACGTCCGCCCGAAACATGACGCCGGGGTGCAGGATGCTGCTCATAAAGAGCTGGCGGATGCGGATGAAGTGATCCTCTGTCGGCGGACGGGCCACGCGCCGCATGGTGCCGTCTTCGCTTACGCGCCGGAACCAGCATGATAGCACGCCCACGTCTTCATGCTGCTCCATGAACGCGACCTGCTTCGCGAGGCGCTCGGGATGATAGATATCGTCGGCGTCGGCGCGGGCGACGAGCGGGGCTCGGCACTCGGCGAGACCGACATTCAGCGCATTGACCAGACCGAGGTTCTTCGCGTTCGTAATGATGCGGATGCGGGGATCCTCGTCGGCATATTCGCTCAGGATCGCCGGAGTGGCGTCGGTGCTGGCGTCGTCGACGGCGACGAGTTCGAAGTCGCCAAACGTCTGTGCGAGGAGCGTTTCGAGTGCTTCGCGCAGGTACTTCTCGCCGTTATAGACGGACAGGAGGACGCTGATACCGGGTGATGCTTGGTCGGAAGAACCAGCCGACATACGGGGGGTGCAGATGCGATGCATGAAATGACGAACATCGGATCAATCCGCGCGCGCGCGTCGGGATCCAAGGCTGCGGGTTAATCTACCGCAAGTATCGGCAAGATTACAGTGGATGCGGTGGCGGCAGAGGTTTAGTCTTCCCGGAAGAGTCAGTCGTGGAGGAATATCCGGGATCCATGCAGTTGGTAGGTAGGCTACAAGTCGATGTGCAACGCGCAATGGCGTCGGGCTGACGGCGACCAGCCCCGTTAGTCTTCCCGAAACGAGGCCGAA
>CBFGYX010000389.1:0-2480 GCA_965653075.1 uncultured bacterium | reverse complement strand
GCGTGGTGCTTGGCGATCCTGGCTATTATGGTCGCTTCGGGTTTTCGGTTGTAGAGTATCCGCCCGGTGAACCCCCTCTTGTTGGGTTGAGTTTGGAAGCGGAAGTTGTGTACAAAAAGGAGTGATGAAGCGAACGCAGCGCCGTCCGGAGGAGATGTATCCGCTCGTCGAGGCCTATTTGGCGAGTGGTCAGACGCAGAAGGCGTTTTGCGCGGAGCATGATCTGGCCGTACCCGTTCTGGGTTACTGGTTGCGGCATTACCGGCGTGGGCAGGAGGTGAGCGAGGTGCCGGCGTTCTTCGAGATCACGCCGCCGCGGGGAGGCGCGCCGGTGGCCGAGATCGAATATCCGGGCGGCGTGCGTCTTCGGCTTTTCACGCCGGTGGGGCCGTCGTATCTGGCTGCCCTTCTCGGCCGGGTCTGATGCTCTCGTTTGGCCCTTCGCAGCGCTACTTCCTGTATCGTCATCCGACGGACATGCGCAAGAGCTTCGACGGGCTCTCGGGGCTGGTCTGCAAAGAACTTGGGCGCGACCCTACCTCGGGCGATGTGTTTATCTTTCTGAACCGCCGGCAGACGCACATCAAGCTGCTCGTCTGGGATCGCAGCGGCTTCGCGCTCTACTACAAGCGGCTGGAGGAGGGCACGTTTGAGCGGCCGGCGGGCCCGGACTCGGGTAGGATCGAGTGGCGCCATCTCGTTCTGATGCTCGAGGGCGTCTCGCTTGAATCGGCCCGTTACCGTAAGCGATATGCGCGGCCTGGAAACAGCAAAATAACGGCGGCTGGCCGTCGGATTATTGCGGCTTAAAAGCGGCTGATTCGCTATCTTTAATGCGTGATGACCGCGCCACATATCGCCGCTCTTGAGGTCCTAAAGGCCGAAAACGAACAACTTCGAATGCAGCTCGCGGCGGCGGAGAGCGAGGCGCGATTGAGCGCTGAGAAGCTCGCCCGTATTGAGCACGAACTCGCCCAGCTGAAGCGCCTCGTCTTCGGCGTGAAGAGCGAGCGTTTCGAAGGCGCCGCTGCGGCCGGACAGGCCTCACTCTTTGGCGGCGACGTGCCGGCGGCGAATGTCGCACCTCATGCGAGCGAGACCGTCACGCGCAAAGTCCCGGCGCGCAAGCCGGTCCGTCAGGCGCTGCCGTCGCACCTGCCGCGTGAGGTCGTCGTGATCGAGCCGGAGGAGGACACGGCGGGGCTGCGCAAGATCGGCGAGGAAGTCACCGAGACGCTCGACTACCGCCCGGCGAAGCTCGTGGTCATGCGGCGCGTGCGGCCGAAGTATGTCGATCCGAAGGCTGAAGAGCGCGGCGTCGTTATTGCCGATCTGCCGCCGCGTCCGCTTGAGAAAGGGATGGCCGAAGCGGCGCTGCTGGCGCATGTGGCAATCGAGAAGTACGCCGATCACCTTCCGATCTACCGACAGGTGCAGCGCTTCAAGCGCCAGGGCATCACGATCGCCGAGTCGACCCTTGGCGGCTGGATTGCGACGACGGCCGATCTGCTTACCCCGCTCTACGAGGCGCTCAAAGGCGAGGTGGTTGCGAGCGGCTACATCCAGGCCGACGAGACGCCGATACCGGTTCAGGATCAGAACAAGAAGGGGACGACCCACCGCGGGTATTACTGGGTCTACCACGCGCCCGCGCCGGGGCTGGTCGTGATGGACTACCAGCAGGGCCGGAGCCGCGCGGGGCCGGCCGCGTGGCTGGATGGATACAAGGGTGCGCTGCAAAGCGACGGCTACCGGGCCTATGAACACTTTGACGGCTTGCCCGGCATCACCGGCTATGGCTGCTGGGCGCATGCGAGGCGCTACTTCTTCGAGGCGAAGGACAACGACGCCGCGCGGGCCGAGTATGCACTGCGTGAGATCAAGAAGCTCTACGCCATCGAGCGCGAGCTTGCCGGCTCAGAACCCGAGGCGAGGCGCGAAGCGCGGCACGAGCGAGCCGTTCCTGTGCTTGATGTGTTCAGGGTATGGTTGGAAGCGAACCGCGGCCTTCCGAAGAGTCCATGGGGCAAGGCCGTAAACTACGCGCTCGCGCGCTGGGAGAAGCTCACGCGCTACACGAAAGACGGCCACATTGAGATCGACAACAACCTGGTCGAGAATGCCATCCGTCCGATAGCGCTCGGACGAAAGAACTACCTCTTCGCGGGCTCGCACGACGCGGCCCGGCGCGCCGCCGTGATCTACTCGCTGCTGGCCACCTGCAAGAAGCACGACGTCAACCCGCAGACGTGGCTCGCCGATGCGCTCGCCCGCATCCCGACCCACCCCCACAAGCAGGTCGCCGATCTCCTACCCCACCACTGGAAACAGCGCAAGGGGTAGTTTGCCGGGCGGATACGCTTCACGACGCGTGACGTCTTCTACGATCTTCCGAACATCGAAGTCATTACGCTCCGCGATTGACTCACGAATCCGCCTGACTTCCTGTATGACCTTGTCTTGGATCATTTCAACCCTCC
>CBFGYX010000388.1:0-2489 GCA_965653075.1 uncultured bacterium | reverse complement strand
GCCGGTCGGGCATCGCGGCCGTTATCAGCAGCGTCGTCGGCAGTCCGGAATTGTGGAAGGAGGATCTCGAGGTCCTTCCGGGGTTTGTGAGCGCCGTAACGCGGCATGTTACCGACATCCGCCGCGATGGGATCGCATCCGCACTCGCTTTACATTTGGCGCAGCCGGTAACTGACCGGACTTCGTCACCATAGTCATTGTCGTACCCATGAAAGAACGCAGAGAATCGATCGTTCGTGCCGTCTCCGATGCCGGAGCCGTTGCCGTCATCCGGATGACCGATGCCGAGAAGCTGGCTCGCGTCGTTGAAGCGATTCGGGAGGGCGGTGTGACCGCCGTCGAAATCACGATGACCGTGCCAGGTGCACTTGACCAGATCTCATTGCTTCACCGCGAATACGGCGATGCGATCCAGCTTGGGGTGGGGTCGGTGCTCTCGGCCGAGGTAACCCATCAGGCCGTCGACGCCGGCGCGAGCTACGTCGTCAGCCCGGTGTTCAAGCCCGAGATCATCGCTGCGGCGCACGAGCGCGGCGTGCCTGCGATGCCGGGTTGTTTCACCCCGACCGAGGCTCAGTCTGCCACCGAAGCCGGAGCCGACGTCATCAAAGTCTTCCCCGCCGACGTCGTTGGAATGCCCTTCTTCAAGGCAATTCTGGCGCCGATGCCGCATCTCAAGCTGATGCCCACGGGCGGCGTCTCGCTGACAAACGCCGGCGACTGGATACGCGCCGGAGCCGTCGCGGTCGGCGTTGGGAGTGCACTACTCGACGGCAAGGCAATAGCCGACGGCCGCTATGAGCAGCTCACGGAGAATGCGCGCCGCCTCATCGACAGCGTGAGGTCGGCACGCGCATGATGCCCGTTTCGCCGCGGTCGATTTGTCGGTTATGCCGGCATCGCGGCCCCATCAACAGGAACACTGAACCATAGCCTCGCCGCCTATGTCTCCTTCCCACACCTCACGACGCACGTTCATTCGTAACAGCGCGCTCAGCCTCGCCGCCGTTGCCGTGGCGCCCGTCATCGGCTTCGGCGGACGCTCCTTCGCATGCGCACCGGCGGGTTCGAATTATGAGGACCCTTGGGATCAGCTGCCGGAGATCCTGGCGCGCATCCGTCCGCCCGGTTTCCCGGATCGGGATTTCCTGATTACGGATTTCGGTGCTGAGGAAGGAGACTCCGGCGATGCATCGCAGGCGATATCCGATGCTATTACTGCGTGCGCCGATGCCGGCGGCGGGCGCGTCGTTGTACCTGCCGGTCTCTTCATGACCGGCCCGGTGGTGCTTCGTTCGAACGTGAATCTGCACGTGGCAGACGGTGCGACGCTCAGGTTCCACCGCGAGCCCGAACGATATCCGCTCACGCTTACCCGCTACGAAGGCGTCGAGCTGATGAACTATTCGCCGTTCATCTATGCCTTCGGCGAAGAGAACGTCGCGATCACCGGTGGAGGGACGCTCGACGGCAATGGCGATTGCGAGCACTGGTGGCCGTGGAAAGGACGCACGAATTGCGGATGGTCGGAAGGAGATCCGCGGGAGCATCCCGAGCGTGCACGTCTTTTCCAGCTGGGAGAGGAGGGGGTGCCGGTCGAGGAGCGCATTTTCGGGGATGGGTCGTACATCCGGCCCAATTTCATCGAGCCCTACAACTGCCGCAACGTCCTCATCGAGGGCGTCACCGTCACGAACTCGCCGATGTGGTGTCTCCATCCCACTCTGTGCGAGAACGTGACCATCCGCGGCGTCCGTGTGGTAAGCCATGGGCCGAACAACGACGGCTGCAATCCCGAATCATGCCGCGATGTGCTGATTGAAGATTGCTATTTCGACACCGGCGACGACTGCATCGCAATTAAATCCGGTCGGAACGCTGAAGGTCGTCGTCTTGCCGTGCCGTCCGAGAACATCATCATCCGCCGCTGCCATATGCGCGACGGTCACGGCGGCGTCGTTATCGGTAGCGAGATGTCGGGCGGTGTCCGCAACGTGTTCGCTGAAGACTGCGAGATGGACAGTCCGAATCTCGACCGGGCGCTTCGCTTCAAAACCAACTCGGTGCGGGGCGGGACGGTAGAGAATGTCTTCATGCGGAACGTGACGGTGGGCGAAGTGGCCGATGCCCTCTTCCGCGTCAACTTCTACTACGAGGAAGGGGATGAAGGCAATTTCCCTCCGGTGGTACGCAACATTGAGATGCGGAACGTGACGAGCCGCAAGGCACAGCGGGCGCTCTATGTGGTGGGATATCCGAATGCTCCTGTGATGGACGTGCGGATTATCGACTGCACGTTCGACAACGTGGCCGAGCCGAGCGAGGTGCGTAACGTTCAGGGGCTTCAATTCCCTAACGTGTATGTGAACGGTCAGCCGTTCACGCTCGACACGGTCGGTCAATCCTAATCCATTGAGGTGTTCGTAGTTACATGATGGATCTGTTCTCGCTTCAAGGGAAGCGCGCGCTTGTAACCGGTGCCAGCCGTG
>CBFGYX010000387.1:0-2509 GCA_965653075.1 uncultured bacterium | reverse complement strand
CTTCCCTGGGACTCAAGCTCCATCACGGGTCCGCCGAACGTGGGCGCGGGCGGCGTTCGGTAATAACGGATGTCCCCCACGCGGCCTTTCGTTATGATGATGATGGAGCCGTCGTCCGCAACGGCGATCGACTCGGCATCGACCGGGCCGTCGGCGTAGCGAAGGTCGAGGCGTTCCGCTTCCATCCGTTCGACATCATCCAACGCAGGCTCGAGGATACGATAGATGCTCACGTACTCTCGCTCGGCGTCGTTATCTCCGATATCGCCGATATATATACATGAGCCGCCGGGGCAGGCACCCACGTCGACATCCTCCCAATCAACATTCTCCGCGTTCTCGATCTCAACCCGGGCGTGGATTTCCCCCGTGACATCCAGCCCGTATAAGACGGCGTCATTCCCGCGGTCGTTGTGCGTCCAGAGCCGCGATTCACGGACGTGCCCGACGGCGATCCCGCTCGACTCGCGGACCTCCTTCGCGAGCTCATGCGCAGACAGCAGCACGCACGTTGCGGACTCGGTCTGAGATGCACCCGCGTTATCCGGCGAGCAGCCGCTGTAGATCAGGAGGCCGATCAGAATCAAGCACGGAACCCACCGTTGGTGGCGCCGCAACGCGTCAGAGATACCGTGCTCGATGGCGGCCCGCAATGCAGCCATCCCCATCATCTATTTAACGCCTGTTCGATATGAGTCAGGTGGTGCTCATTATGATCCGCCACCTTATCGATCTCCTGCTTCAACGTCCGCAGGCCGACTTCGTTATGAACGTACTCGCGCGGACCATGCGATTCGTAGCAGCGCCGCGCTTGAAAGATGACTCCATCTCGCGCTGATACAAATACGCTTCGCGACACCGTAAGCGGCAGCTCATCGTAACCAAGGTTGGCTGCCCAGGCGTCCTGGTCGAATCCGAAAATCAGTGGCCGCGGCTCGCTGATCGTGCGGCGGATGCGTTCATACAAGACGGATTCGGCATCTGCGAGATGATGCAAAATATAGCGCACGCTCCACTTCCCCGGTCCGTAAGACATATCGAGCTCGGCATCGTCGAGATCGAAGTACGGCAACGTGCGCTCACGGGTGGAGATAAGCCGCTGGATGATGTCGCTCACGGTGTTTTTTCGGTTGGTTTAGATGCGTGAGGATAAACGGCGCCGGCCCCGGGCGCAAGCCGTTTTTATCAGATCGCTTGCGCGGCCCCGGTTTGTATCTTGACGCAGTCCGCGGCGGAGTGAGCCGCTTTGATGTAGCAGCATAACGTCAGACAGCAGCGTGGCATCCCTCCCATGACGCAGCGGCACTTGTGCATCGGATTCCTTCTTTTGGCGCTCGCAGGCCACATTCTGCCGGCGCAGGCACAGCAGGTAACCTGGCAATCGGAAGAACTCGAGCTACTCATCGGCATCCGCGATCGGGCTCGTGCTCAGGGCGGATGGGCGGCGGACCTCGGCATCCTGCGGCGTTACACGCCGATGATGGATCACGAGTACCGGATCGACCTCCGCACGATGCGGTTTACGGTTGAAAACGACGCGGCGTGGTTTGCGAGCCGTCATGCCGTCAGGAGCTACGCAGGCAGCATCGACAAGTCCCACTTCGCCACGCGCACTGATTTCCGTCATCGCGTCGATGTGTCGGATCGACTGCAGGTCTCGTTCTTTGGCCGCCAGCAGGAAGACCACGAGGCGCAGCGCTTTTATGTGGAGGCACGCGTGGCCTATGCCCTTGGATCCGCTCACCGCGTCGGTTTATCGCAGACCGCAGGGAGCTACAAGCCTGATCTGGACACGGAGTTATTCTACCGGCACGAAAATCCGCTGACGGGCTCGTTGCATATCGGACTGATTCTGCTGGACGCCGCCAACAACCTCATCTTCGATGTTTTGGGCGTTGACCCTGCACTGGAAGACACGTTGCGATCCTACGATGCCAAGCCGCGCCTGCTTCGATTCCGCTGGCTCGCGTCCGACGCGCTGCCCATCTATGCCGAGGTATACGGCGGTGTGCAGCCACGGTCGGACCTCACGGTGACGACGCATTCCGATCCAGATTTTATATACCGTCGACGCGAGCATGTGGCGTACGGCGCGCTACTGCTTTCCTATCCAGCCCGGTGGACAACCTTCTCGGCTCGCACATTTGTCTGGAGGGAGGGTGCGCACTTCACCGCACCAGCGGGCTCGAGCGCTTTTCGCGACTATAGAATCGCGCGGCGTGAGACGTCGATCGGATTGAGGGCGGCCACTTCGGTTGATGTTTCACGCCGGTACCAGTTGTGGATCGTCAAGGATGTGGCCGCCGTTTTCTACCGTGAAAGGCAGTGGGGGGCGGATTTCGGCGGAGCCGCCGTCCCGCAAGCTTTTTATTTGCACGAGCGGCGGCTCGAGTTGGGTGCCGGCGCGTCAATCCGTCCCGTGCGCAGCGGTTTTCTTGCGTCGGTCATGTGGCATTATGATGGTCGCGACTACAACGACGGGATCGAGGTCATTGAGCGCTATCGGCTC
>CBFGYX010000386.1:0-2514 GCA_965653075.1 uncultured bacterium | reverse complement strand
TAACCTTCGAGCCGTCGATGATCGCATCCTTCTCGACCACGCCCACAATGGTACCGGCGAGGTCATAGTCATTCTCGGCATAAAGGCCCGGCATCTCGGCCGTCTCCCCGCCTGTAACGTGCGAAAAGCCATGAGCGAGGCCGAGGTCAATGAGTGCGCGAATGGGGCGCAAGTACGAGCGGTGAACAGCGAGAAGGACGTCGGCGAGCGTCGAACCGTTGAGTTCAGGCGGTGCGTCGTTGACGTCGAAGCGCTCCAACAGTACGTGCCGGGCAAGTGAGTAGCCGTTCGTGTGGAGGCCGGTAGACGGCAAGCCAAGCAGTACATCCCCTTTATTAACCTTCGAGCCGTCGATGATCGCATCCTTCTCGACCACGCCCACAATGGTACCAGCGAGGTCATAATCATTTTCGGCGTAGAGGCCCGGCATCTCGGCCGTCTCTCCGCCAACGAGCGCGCATCCATTCTCCTCACACGCCCTGGCGAATCCGCTCACGACGGCTTCCGCATCATCTGGATTGAGCTTACCCGTGGCGTAGTAGTCAAGAAAATACAGCGGCTCAGCTCCGCAGACGGCGATATCGTTAACGCAGTGGTTGACGAGATCCTGGCCGACGGTATCGTGGCGGCCGGTCATAATGGCCACCTTCAGTTTCGTGCCGACGCCGTCTACCGACGACACGAGCACGGGGCGGCGATATTTCTCGAGGTCGAGTTCGAAGAAGGAGCCGAAGGCGCCGATGTCGGTGAGAACGCCGGGGGTAAACGTGCGGCGGACCAGAGGCTTGATCCGGCGTACCGTTTCTTCACCCGCGTCGATGTCAACGCCGGCGTCGCGGTAGGTGGTCATGGATACTGATGGTTTCGGATATGACGCCGCAATGCTAACGCATCCGGCCTAAAAAGCAAAGCGCTTGGCGATGCTCCACAACTTCTCCCTCGAGTCGCTCATTTGAAGGTGAAGTTGCCGAAGCGGGCCTGGAATCGGACGAGCAGCCGCCGGTACATGCTCAGCTCCGGAGGCGTTCGCCCGACGTCGAAATCGTTGCGCTCGATGACGTTGAGCATCTCTGCCCCGGCAAACCACCAGTTGCGGAAAGCGGCAGCTTCGCGCCTCGAACCTTCATCGACAAGCCGCACCGAGTTGGCAAAGTTATCCCGCGCCCACACCGTCATCCGCCAAAGTAGCCTTTTTACGGCCGGAGTAACATCACCCGTCTTCAACTCGGCGACGGTCACCCCCGCCTTCTCAAGTTCAGTAAGAGGAAAGGCGACAATATCTCGCTCGAGATCGTCAGGTAGGGCCATTAACGCGCCTGTGAGGAAGTATGCTCGGCTAAGCGCATCAAGCATAGGCTGCTGCCAGGAGTATCCACCGACGCCGGCCAGACCCGCCAGAAGCCGCGTGTGAGCGCCCGTCCACTGCCGCACGAACGCGTTGAAATCATCGGCGTCTTGCAGCCGCAGCCCTTCTGCCATGCGGTCCGCGGCGGAGGCTTGCATCAGCACCTCGGCCTCGTCTATGGCGTACCGGGAAGCGTGTTCGAGAGCGTGAGTGCGAAGCGAATCCCGGTTAGTGGCTCTAAGAGAAAGGCCGACATGCCAGTCCCAGAAGGCAGCGGCCGCCTCGGCCTTATCATCCCGCCACGGACTGTCCAGAAACGGTCTCGGCAGTGTTGCTCGCGTCCATGTGCGATCCGGCGGCGCATAATTTTTGGTGGAGACCTCTGGCATCAGGTAAAGGTATTCTGGGGATTCTACGGCTGCAAAATCGGGCGCGGCGCTTATAGCACGTGATTCTTGTGCCCGCTATTGCACGCCTTTGCGCTGACAAGGTTGTCGACTCCACCGACCGTGGATCGCATCCTAGCGCGGCTGCGCCCAGGGTGGCCGCGTCTTGTTGAGGAATGCAGCCACGCCGGCCCGGCAGTCGGCCGTGCCGCGGGCTTCCGCATTTGCGCGCGCCGCGAGTTCGAGCGCAGCGTCAAGTGATTGCCCTGAAAGGGCTGCGAGCAGCGACTTTGTCCGGGCAACGGCACTTCGACTCGTGCCCTGTGAGATTTGTTGGATGACGGCGTCAACCCTGGGATTGAGGTCTTCCTCCGAAACCGCCTCGGTGATCAGGCCCACTCGAGCGGCTTCATCGGAAGTGATCAGGCGCCCCGTCAAAAGAAGATCACGCAGCGCCGTTTCGCTGATCTTTTGCCGGATGAATACCGAGACAATGGCCGGTACAAACCCGATGCCCACTTCGGTGAAGCCCATCTTTGCCGATTTCACGGCGAAGGAAAAATCGCACACCGCAGCGAGTCCGCAGCCGCCCGCAATGGCATGGCCGTTCACCCGTGCGATGATCGGAAGCGGCGATGTATAAATCTCACGAAACAGATCTGCGAGGCGCTGCGAGTCAGCAAGGTTCTCTTCGAATGATGCCGTTTGCATCCGCTCGAGTGCAGCCAGGTCGGCGCCGGCCGAAAACGCGCCTCCCTCACCCGATATCACTACCGCGCGGAT
>CBFGYX010000385.1:0-2532 GCA_965653075.1 uncultured bacterium | reverse complement strand
AGCCGCGTGTGACACAGGTGCTTGGTTTTGCCGGAAACGACCGTGAAGATGTACTTCGCTGGGCGGCCATCGCCGAGCAAGGATCATCGCACCCGCTTGCGCAGCCCATCGTCGAAGCAGCCGCGGCGTACGGCGTGATCCCTACGGCCGACTCCGGCGATGCCATCGCGGGCCAGGGTGTCTCTGCAAGCTGGAACAACCACAACGTATTCGTCGGCCGCTCCGATTACCTCGAGCGCGAGGGCGTGGAAATCCCCCGGGAAGCATATGACGCCCTTTCGAGTCTGCATGAGAACGGCGAAACGGCAATGCTCGTCGCGGTCGACGGGCGCATCATCGGCGTGATCGCCGTGGCCGACTCGCTCGACGAGAACGTGCCGGCGTTCATCGCGTCATTGCCTGAAGCGGGCGTACAACGCGTCATCATGGCGACCGGCGACGATGCGCGTGTCGCGCGCGTCGTGGCATCGCAGGCGGGTATCACGGAGGTCCATGCGCGCCAGTTGCCTGAGGATAAACTCGCGCTCATCCAGCAGTTGCAGAAGGAAGGGTACGTAGTCGGCTTCGCTGGAGACGGCATCAACGACGCCCCGGCTCTGGCCGCAGCGGATGTCGGCATCGCGATGGGCGCCGGCGGCACGGATGTCGCCATCGAAGCGGCCGACCTCGCCCTGATGGCCGACGAGCTCGAGAAAATCCCGGAAGCCATCACACTTTCCCGCCGCACGATGCGGATTATCCGGCAGAACCTGGTCATCGCTCTGGGCACCGTCGCTCTTCTCCTCGCCGGCGTCGCAGGCGGCTTCATCACCATGGGCAGTGGGATGCTCGTCCACGAAGCCTCGCTGCTGTTGGTCGTTTTGAACAGCGTCAGGCTCCTGGCTCCAGGCGCGAAACGCATCCGCCGCGCGGCGCCGTCGCAGCCTGCGCCCGCCTCACCACAACCACAACCGGTTGCGGTTACTGCCTAATTCAGCACCAGCTCACATGAGACGGTCCTGACGCAGGAAGGCCCTAAGTGATGGAGACCCTATCGCATGGAGGTACAGTCCGATAGCAGGGCGGTGCCTCCATGCGTTTTATGGTTTGGGGGAAACCGGGTAAGGCCCCGCCGATGATCAGCGCCGTGCACCGGGACGGCGACGGCCGGCGCTTCCGTGCGGCGGCTCTTGCGTCCACCACCCGGACGCACAAAACCCAGCCGGCGATGCGTCGCTTCGCCGTCGGCGCACCGCTCACTCCGCACGCCCGATGATCCTCGCACGCCCCGCGCCCAGGCCCGACAACAGCTTTAATCCCAACACAAACAGAAGCCCCACGAGGGGGATCCGCCATCCGCCCACGAGATCATGCAGGAAGCCAAACATGATCGGGCCAAATGCGGCAAGCGTGTAGCCGACAGACTGAGCCACCCCGGATAACTCGGTAGCCATCTGGCTTGTCGGCGTACGCAGTACGATAAAGAGCAGCGCCAGGCCGAACGTCCCTCCCAATACAAATCCCAGCAAAACAACCGCGACCGGCACAAATATCAGCCCCGGCAACAGCAAGCCGATCAATCCTGCGCACTCCGCACCCGCGAGCATCCACACGGCGCGCCGTTGATCGGGCAGCCTATCGGCCCACATCGGGATGAACATCGATCCGAAAAGTCCGGTAAACTGCGACAGCGCGAGCATCCATCCGCCAAAACTGGGCGTTGCTCCGCGTGCAATCAGCAGTTCCGGCAGCCAGGTCAGCAGCACGTAAAACGTCATCGATTGCAAGCCCATGAAGCACGCCACTTGCCATGCAATCGGCGACCGGCTCAGGTCTCTCAACGACTGCCGCAGGCTGAACCTTGTCTCGGCGTGCGTACGACGGCGCGCCATCGGCATCCAAACAACCGCGGCCACGATTGCGAGAACCGTCCACACGAGCAGCGATCCGCGCCATCCCAGCGAGAGCGAAAGCGGGTAGCTCACGCCCGCGGCAACCGTCGCCCCAAGCCCCATCGCGCTCGAGTACAGACTCGTCATGAATCCTGTTCGGTGCGGGAAGTCTCGCTTGACGATGGTCGGAAGCAGCACGTTGCCGAGCGCAATGGCGATGCCCGTGAGAGCCGTCCCGGCGAATAGCAGGACGACGCTCGGTGCCACGCGTACCACCAACCCCGTGGCCAGCAGCAGCATCGCACCGACCAGCGTGCGCTCCACACCAAAGCGGCGCGTGATGATGGGCGTCAGCGTCGAGAACACCGCAAAGCCGATGAGCGGCAGCGTCGTCAGCAGGCCCAGAAAAACATTGGAGAGCCCCGTCGCATCGCGGATTGCGGAGACAAGCGGACCGACCGATGCCAGCGCGGGACGCAGGTTCAGGCCGATGAAGATGATGCCGGCAACAAGCAGCACCTGTTGCGCACGCGTGCGGCTTTCGATCGATCGTTCCACGTTCAATTCTCGACGACTGTATTTCCGCTCATCGCGGTCGAAGCACGCAAAGACGCCGGCCGACCAGAGTGGTTTTGTAGAGGACGTGATAAAGCCGAGTAGC
>CBFGYX010000384.1:0-2533 GCA_965653075.1 uncultured bacterium | reverse complement strand
GCTGGTCCTGCTGGCGATCCCGTTGGGCTTCGTGATCGGGACGGCCGGCGCAGGCTACGTATCTCCTGGGCCGCCGCGCTCGACGTGGGCTCGACGAAGGTCACGACGATGTCCTCTCGCTGCGCCAGCCCGAACTGGAGCTCCACCATGTGGTCGATGGCATCTGTCGAGAAGAGCCCCATGATCAACAGCGCACCCGAAACAGCGATGCCCAGTACGGTGAAGGCGGCTTTGATCGGCTGGCGCTCGATGTTGCGCATAATGATGCGCGTGGGCTGCGTAAACAGCCGCTGGAGGCCGAGCCGCTCGATGAACGTCGGGCGGAACGAAGCCGGCGGCGCGGGGCGCATCGCCTCGGCCGGGGGCAGTGCGATCGCCGTCCGGACGGCCTGCAACACGCCCAGCATCGATGAGGCCAACGTCAGCCCGACGGCAATCAGGACCACCCGAAAGCTCTGGACATGATCGAGCTCGGGGAAGCGGAAGAACTCGAGAAAGAGCGCGCTCAGGGAGCGGCCCATCCAGATTCCGAGCGCTGAGCCCATGAATACCGAACTCAGTGCGATGACGAGCACCAGCTTAACGTAATGGAGGCCCACATCGCGGTTGCGATAGCCGAAGGCTTTCAACACGGCAATCTGTTCGCGCTGCAGGGCAATCATCCGCATCACCACGATGTTGAGCAGGAAGGCGGCCACGCCCAGGAAGATGACCGGCAGCAGTGAGGACATCCCCCGGAGCTGATCGAGCTCCATCTGGACGAGCATGTGCGAGCCGTGGTCCTCACGCCCGTAGGCACCGAGACCGCCGTACGGTGCCAGCAGAAGATCGACGCGCTCGATGACGTCGTCGATCGTGGCATCGGCGGCCAGAGTAAACGCGACATCGTTGAAGGCACCCTCCATGTCTGAGGCGGCCGAGAGCGCGCTGCGCCCCATCCACAGCACGCCGAACGTCAGCGGGTCCGGGAAGAGCGCACCCGGCTCGACCTCCCAGAGGTGCTCAGGAGCCAGCACGACGCCGGTCACGGAAAGCGTTCTTCGGCGCCCGTGGATGATGGCCGAAATCTCGTCTCCGGGGCCCATCGCGTGGGCGAGTGCGAACTGCTCGCTGATCAGGACCTCGTCCTCGCGGCCCGGTTCGATGAGGCGCCCTTCGCTGAGATGGACCCGGTTGAGGCTCGGCTGGCGGCCTTCGGGAATCGAATGGATGAGGGCACGAGCGGGCTGGTCGAAGTCTTCTATCTCGAGGTTCGCCATCGTGGTCACACGAGTCTCGACCTCCGCGATGCCGGGCACCGCGCGCAGACGACCGGCCACGCGGTCCGGTGCGCGCGTGATGGATACGAATCCGTGCGGGAACTGGTACTCCGAATAGTACGACTCCATCGAGCGCTCGAGCGTCGCCGTCACACTCGTCATCGCCACGAACGACGCCACGCCGGCCACGATCACAAACCCGATCGCCAGCGCTTGTCCTCGCATCGTCAGCAGGTCCCGCACCAGTTTTCGATCAATGGCTCGCATACGCATCACCATTGCAGTTCAGCCGGCGCCTTTCGATGCTCGTTGACATCGATTCGGTCGATGGCGCCGTCGCGCAGGTGAATAACGCGCTCGGCCATCTCGGCCTGGACCATGTTGTGCGTGATGACGACCGTGGTGGTTCCGATCTCGCGGTTGACGCGCTCGATGGCCTCGAGCACCACGATGCCCGTCTTTGAATCGAGCGCGCCCGTTGGCTCGTCGCACAGCAGGACGGCGGGCTGCTTGGCCACGGCTCGTGCGATGGCTACGCGCTGCTGCTGACCGCCCGAAAGCTGCGACGGAAAGGAATCCATTCGGTCGGCCATTCCAACCAGGTCGAGGGCTTCCTCCGGTGTGATCGGGTTCTCGGCGATCTCCGTCACGATCGCCACATTCTCGCGCGCCGTAAGGCTGGGAATGAGATTGTAGAACTGAAATACGAAGCCCACAAAGTGCCTTCGGTATTCGGTAAGCGCATCGTCGTCTGCACGTGTGAGGTCCTGATCGTGGTAGAGCACCTGGCCCTCGGTTGCCGTGTCGAGTCCACCAAGAATATTGACCAGCGTGGACTTCCCGCTGCCCGAGGCGCCAAGCATCACGACGAGTTCGCCTTCGTAGAGCTCGAGGTCGATGCCGCGGAGCGCGTGCACCTGCACCTCGCCCATGTCGTAGACTTTCGAGAGATTGCGCACCTGGAAGACGGCACTTCGTTCCATCACCATACCCTCCCGACTGCGTTGAGCAGCGCGGCGGATGCCAGGGCGCGTTCCGCGGTCGCACGGGCGAGCCGCACCCTCGCATTATGATAGACCTGCTCCGCCTCGAGTACATCCGATGCGAGGACGAGTCCTTCACGGAAATGCACGCGGGTCACGCGCAGGGCTTCGGCAGCGGCTTCGACGGCCTCGGCGGCAACATCGGCCGACCGGCCTGCGCGCCGTGTCTCGAGATGTCGCCGGCTCAGGTGGACGTCGACCTGCTGGCGGTGGCGGTCGGCACCACCCACG
>CBFGYX010000383.1:0-2543 GCA_965653075.1 uncultured bacterium | reverse complement strand
GGAACGGGGGAGACGCCCCGCCGCCCAGTTCAGTATGGCTGCCCGGACCCATACGGCCCCGCTCTCTACGCTCGGCTCTCAACCCAACCGCGGGACGCACGATCAATGCGTTTGGTCTATGGGCCGACTTCTACAGGATACGTGGTCATGTTGCTCCATTCAATGAAGGAGCCGTCGTACATCATCGGGTTCAGGCCGAGGTGTTTGGCAACCATATAGCCGAAACTCGCTTGCATCCCGGTGCGGCAGTACACGATTACGTCGCGCCCTTCGTCGTACCCTGAAGCCCTCCACATTTCGAGGAGGTCATCGTGCGGCTTCAGCGAGCCGTCATCCCTCAGGAAGTCCTTCCAGTAGAGGCTCTCTGCGCCCGGGATGTGCCCCGGCCGTTCTACATCGGGCCCCGCTTCATCGCCCGTGTATTGAGGATGAGGCCGCGCATCGGCAAGCAGAAGGGCGGCGTCGCCTAAGCGAGCCTCAATCTGCGGCGCCGTGGCGATCAGTGCATCGCGGAGGTCGTGCGCGCCGAATTCCACAGTGGCTGCCTGGGTGGGCATGGATGAGAGCGTCGCGAGTGGGAGCCCCGCCTCTCGCCATGCCTTCAGACCGCCGTCGATCATGTGGAGGTGCGGATGCCCGAGCACGTCCAGCGTAAAATAAGCTCGCGCCGCGGCCAGCGTCTCCATATCACCCATCGCGCCGTCTCCGTAGATCAGCACATGCGCGTGATCCGTGATACCGATCGAGCTGAACAGCGAGTCGAGATCCGCGATGGGCGGAAGCTCCATCGGCACACCATCGCGCTCAATTACAAGTGCCGAAAGTGGGACGAACCGCGCGCCCTCGATGTGACCAGCAAGGAACGCGTCCTCCGACGTGCCGACGTGTAGAACCACGGTGGATGGCCGCGCAGCCATGGCGTGTGCCGCCTCAGCCGAAATGAAAACGTCGGCACCGCCAGGATGCTGGGCCGTAGCCGGTGCGGAAATAAGAAGAAGCAGAACGCTAAGAAGCAGAACGCCTTGAAAAACTATGCGCGGGTTCATCGTCGGGCCCGGTTACGTGAGATCGGTTTGCATCGGCCGACCGATGAGCCGCATAAGCGCCTGTCGATCGCCCGATGAGTGAATCGGCGCCCGACGGACAAACCAACCGCTCGGCGGGCGCTCCCACTGATACGTCCGGCCGACGAGGAGATCCATGCTGGGTGACCGCACGGTAATGCCGCTGCGCATCATAGTTATTCCGATAAACATGGACTACGGTACGACCGCATCACGTTCTTAATGGCTGTTCGACCGCTTAGACAGCTTCAAGCCCCGCTTCCCCTCACTCCACATGCCGCCGCAAAAACTCGTGCATCCGTACCAGACGGTCGAGGCGGAGGGTGGGGTCGCCGCTGCGGGAGAGCTCGTGGTCTGCGCCTGCGTAGCGGATGTATTCCACCGGCCGGTTGAGCAACCGCAGACTCCGGTAGAGCATCTCCGACTGGCTGACGCCTGTTCGCAAATCATTATCGCCGTGCATAATCAGCAGCGGGGTTTCGATCTCCCGGACGTAAGTAAGGGGCGAGTTCCGGATGAGACGCTCGCGGAAACTCAACGCCGCTACCGTCGCAGCGTCATCCCCATCCATCCCCATAAATCTGAAAGCGTCGGGATCATCGTCGGCGTCGGGTGAATCGTCTTCGGAATCCGCCGGCATGGGCAGCAATGCCTCAAGCGTGTCGGGCTTAGACGCTGCTGCGATTAGAGCGGGTCGCCACGGGTCTTCGCCGTCGAACTCGGAGAGGTCGCCCTCCCACGGATACCCGCCGAAGTGCGACGGGACGAGGCGCCAGGCGTTGCCTTCGCCGAGGAAGGTCGAGAGGTCGTAGACGCCCCGCTGCGCTACGGCCGCGCGGAAGCGGTCATCCTGCGTCAGGATCCACGCCGTGAGGTAGCCGCCATAGGAGCCGCCCGTCACCACTTGCCGGGTCTCGTCGACGAACGGCAACTCGGCCGCGGCGGTCGCCACAGCCAGTACGTCGTCGGCGGGGCCGCTTCCCCAGTCCTGGAAATTACCGCGCTGGAAGTCGCGCCCGTAGCCTGACGACCCGCGTGGGTTTGAATAGACGACGGCATATCCGCGCGCGGCGAAGTACTGGAACTCGTGCCACATCGAGGCCTCGCCGGGCCCCCACATCGCCGCCGGTCCGCCGTGGATCTGCAGCATCATCGGATGTGGTGTCGACGCCGTTTCCGAAGGCGGCCGCATCACCCAGTAATCGATCGCCATGCCGTCGTTTACTACCGTATGGTGTTCCGGCGTGCTGAGGCGCTTATCCACCAACCAGGACGCATTGTGATCGGTGAGCCGCTGCGCCGATTCGAACGGCGCCGACGCCGCGTACAGTTCATATGGATTCGCCGCCTCGGTGCAGACATAAAAGATGCTTGCCCGAGAGACGTCAAAATCCCGCACCCCGCCGTCGAGCGGGGTCAACGGCACAATTTCATTGGACGTTTGTGACGCGTCGCGATCATCGATCTCCAGCGGATCGA
>CBFGYX010000382.1:0-2549 GCA_965653075.1 uncultured bacterium | reverse complement strand
AATCGCTCAATTTCCTATATGCATATCGGCACATGTCACATTTGCCCATTAATAAAAGAAGTCCGTCTTATACGGGTAGCGCACCCGGTACAGCTCGCGGACCTTTTGCAGGATCACGTCGCGCAGCTCCTCGATGTTGGTGCGCTCGATGGCCGATACAAAGATGGCGTTGCCGCCGGTGAGGCCCTGCCAGCGCTCCATCAGGTCGTTGAGGATCTCCTTTTTGGTGCTTTCTTCCAGCCACTCGTCGATGTTGTTCTTTACGTAGAGGTCCATCTTGTTGAAGATGGTGAGGATCGGCTTTTCGAAAGCGCCCAGCTCCTGCAGGGTCTTGTTCACCACCACTATCTGGTCTTCGTAGTTGGGGTGCGACACGTCCACCACGTGCAGCAGGATATCCGCTTCCCTTACCTCGTCGAGCGTGCTCTTAAAGCTCTCGATGAGACGGTGCGGCAGCTTACGGATGAAACCGACCGTGTCTGAGAGGAGGATCTGTTTGTTACCGTCGAGCTCGACTGTGCGTGTCGTGGCATCGAGCGTGGCGAACAGGCGGTTCTCAGCGCGGACGTCAGTGCCCGCCACCGCATTCATGAGGGTAGATTTACCGGCGTTCGTGTATCCGACGAGCGACACGCGGGAGTAGGCATCGCGCCCTTTACGCTGTGTCTGGCGCTGGCGGTCGATCTTCTCAAGCCGAGTCTTCAGATACGACATGCGGTCGGCAATGAGCCGGCGGTCTGTCTCGATCTGCGTCTCACCCGGACCTTTCGTACCGATGCCACCCGACTGCCGCGAAAGGTGCGTCCACTGCCGCGTGAGGCGTGTGCGCATGTAGTCGAGCTGTGCGAGCTCTACCTGAGTCTTCGCGATGGCGGTTCGCGCTCCGCTCGCAAAAATATCGAGGATGAGGCCGGTGCGGTCGAGCAGTTTGCAGTCGAAGCTGCGCTCGAGGTTTCGGATTTGCACCGTCGAAAGATCGGCGTCGAAAATCACGAGGTCGGATTCGCGGTGCTCGACGAGTGCTTTGATTTCATCGACCTTGCCGCGGCCCACGTAGGTCGCCGCGTTAATCTGCCGAAGCGATTGGGTGACGCGGTCTGTAACGACGGCACCCGCCGTGTCGGCCAGCAATTCGAGTTCGTTCAGCGCATCGTCAACATCCTGAGCATTCGTATCAGGTGTGATGACGCCAACGATAATGGCCCTTTCGGGTCCTTGGTCTATCTGTATTTCGTGCAAAAGCGGTGGGGATGTGTCGTCGAATCACGGAGTCGCTAAATGCGACGATTATATACACTTGTACCCGTCACACGAGCATTCGGTTGCAGTCGCTCCGAGGCCCGCTGTACGTGCTAACCTTCGAGCGCAGTTTTGCCGAGAGCAGGGGCGCCGGGTACCTCGACGTTCGAGTCGAAACGGGCGGAGAGGTGAGCCATGAATGCACCGCGCCGGTTGCGAGGCACCGGTAAGTCGAGCCGTCGTTGAGCACCGTCGCGGCCGCGGTAGAGCAGCACGACACCCTGCACGCCGCAGCGGTTATACTCAAAGTAGTCCGTGACCTGCGACCACGAAATCGCATGGTTGCGGCTGTGGATGTCGCCAATGATGCCACACTCGCAGACAGCGATTGAATTGGACAGGACCGATGAGCCGATCCAGGCCAGCGTCCCCATTCCGTACCCGACCAGCAGCAGCGTCGGGATCGTCGTGCCGTTTAACAGGGCGAGAACCTGAATGGCTGCGATGATCACGGCAAAACTCAACGGCGGCCATGGGAACCGCTTCCAGCCGATCGCACGCCAAGAGAGAAGCACACTTTTTATACGCAGCCGGTTGACGAGCGAAATCCCAAACAGTGCAAACGTCGCTACCACAAAGGCGGCGGTGAGAACCGCGTGGAGTGCTTTGAGGATGGATACGACGTCGAACATGTGCCTTAGTGCGTTTGCACCGACTTACTATTCGGTCTTTTTCGCTATTCGGTCTTTTTCTATTCCGACCGCTGTGTCGTTTCGGCGCGAGTCACACAGCTTCGGCGGCCGGGCGCCATCGCCTTGCAACGAGCATTTCAGCGACTAAAAATCCCAACGCGAGCATCAGAAAGACGTTCCAGAGCTCCCGTCCGTAGCGCCCTTCGCTCATCGTCCGCTCCAGCGCGTCAAAATCGCCATCGAAGGAAAGCAGCCGGACGCTTCCCGTCGTCAAGCTCGAGGCGAAGTCTTGAACTTCGGAAGGTGTAGCCAGCGCGGGGTCGGACTCACGTGGATCGGTGTTAAATGCTACGGCATGTCGCAGCTCGCGAGTTTCGGAATCAACCAGCCGCACGAGTCCTGAAGCCAGGACATCATCAGCGGCGAGCGTCACCCGGCGGCTCCCAAACGACCGTTCCTGGTCAGGTACGAACTCGTCTCCCCCCGCGGTTACGGCGACAACCATAGACTCACCACCGCGGTCGGGAAAGCGGACGGTGAGGGAGCTTCCGAGGACAGCGTCGGGTGCAGACTGGACATCAGCGGCGGCGAGATAAAACATCGAGCGGTATACGAGCG
>CBFGYX010000381.1:0-2567 GCA_965653075.1 uncultured bacterium | reverse complement strand
GAAGTGATCCTATGATTGCGCGAAGTGATCGAATTTTACGCAGAGGAAGGCTGAGGCGCGGACGTTGAGAGAGGCCTGGTTGCTGCTCGGATGGGATCGGCGCACTGTTGGACGTGAAATCGTTCCCTTGTTCGGACGTCGCGCCGCGTGGGGCTGTTCGTCATTCCCATTGGACTATTCGCGTCTATTAAAATGAGCAGCGTACGGTATTTGCATCCATTATTCGGGCGAAACTCACAGGGGCACGCACTTTGTCGGTAATGGGAGACAGCAAGTCCCTCCTAATGAAACGGTCGATGCACCATGGCCAATTTTCTACGTCCCGCCCCCTACCTCCTTATCGGGTTCCTGTTTTTAACCGGTTGCAGTGTTCACGGCGCAGGTGTCATCGGCCGCTCGCCACACACCCCTTCGACCCGCCAGATCGAACGTGACGCAAGGTCCTACGTGCAGCACCTCGATCGATATCTTCGATTGGACAGGAGGCAGCGCCGTGCGATCGAAGCCCGTCTGGTGGATCGCACCGTTCATTTGATGAGGACTACGAGGGCCCCGCATCGTCACCGCGTCTATCCATTCCCCCGCGAGTATGGCGACTATCAGAACCGCACTGTCCGGCGCTGGTGGTCGAATGCGGATCGGGATATCGAGCGGATTCTGTCGCGCCGCCAGCGAGAAGAGTTTCGGCACTTGAAGCGTGACGGCTCACGCGTCCGCGACCGGCGCGACCGTCGGAACGATCGCGGCCCGAGTAATCGTCGTGGCAGAGGCCGTTTCCTGGACGGAGCCGTTCAACTGGAAATCGCACCCCGCCAATCTACTGCCGGACAGGCCGACGCTCGTTAAGAATATACTTAGCGGCGGAAGGGGGTGGCGTAGAGGTTGCCGCCCCGTCTCGAACTTTGCGCTGTTAATCTCATCGGATGACTACGTGAAGTGATCCTATGACTCCGTGAAGTGATCCGATGACTGACTACCCGGTCACCTAATCAACGAGCTCTGCCGCCTCCTCGAACTTCACACCGACGAGTTTTGAGACGCCCTGCTCCTGCATGGTGATGCCGTAGAGGCGATCGGCTGCTTCCATCGTGCGTTTGTTGTGGGTGACGAGGATGAACTGAGTTTCGGTCGAGAATGACCGAATCAGCGACATGAACCGCTCGATATTGGCATCGTCCAGCGGCGCATCGACCTCGTCCAGAATACAGAACGGACTTGGCTTGACCAGGTAGATCGCGAACAGAAGTGCGATGGCCGTCAGCGTCTTCTCACCACCCGAGAGCTGTGCGATCGTGCTCGGACGCTTTCCGCGGGGCCGTGCCCGAATCTCAATCGGCGACTCCAGCGGATCCGATGGGTCCTCGAGCACGAGCTGCGCCGAGGCATCCCCGCCGAAGAGATCGGTGAAGATCTTTCCGAAACTCAGCTGGATCGCTGCGTACGTCTCCTCGAAACGCGCCGACGCTGTCGTATTCAACTCATCGATCGTCTCGATCAGCGTCTCCTCGGCCTGCTCCAGGTCGCGTTGCTGTTCTTCCAGGAACTCAAGCCGCTCACTCTCCTCTTCGTACGATTCGAGCGCAAGTTCATTCACCGCGCCCAGCGAGCGCACCTGCAAGCGCAACCTCGCCACTTCTTCGCGTGCATCCGCCTCCTCAACGTCCTCGACCTCGATGTCGTCCTCCCCGAGGCGGATCTCAAAGTCCGTTAGAATACTCTCGACAAGGTCCTCGAGACGTGTATTGACCTCCGCGCGTGAAACGGCATGCTGGTTCTCGAGCGAAATCTTCTGCTCGCGATCCTGCCGCAGTTGCTTCAACTGCAACTCGATCTCGGCGATGGCCTCACGCGCAGCCGAGACCGACGTCATTCGGTCGCCAACCGCCTCTTCGAGCGGGTTCCGATTCTCCGCAATGGCTTCGCTCGACTTCTTCAACTCATCGAGTTCGCTCTGCCAGCTCGCGATCTGCTCGGACAGCGATTGCTGATGCCTTCGGCGCTCCGCCTTCCGAGCCTGAATATTTTTTCGTGCCGCTTCGATCCGCTCCGCTTCCCGCTGCAGATTCTCCAGTCTGTTGCGCTCCTGGATTGCCGTAACGTGCGCCTCGTTGTAGTGTCTACTTGCCGATGAGGCCGCTTCTTCCGCCTCCGTAAGCGACGCTTCCGATCTCGATCGCTCGGAAACCACTTCGGCATGCCGCCTCTTCAGTGAATCAAGTGCCGCGGTTTCCTCCGAAATACCGGCAGCAATCGATTCGATTTCCGCACTCAGAGTGGCTTCCCGCTCCGTTTGCTCATTCAACCGCTGCTGCATCGTCTCGAGCTCGAACGCGGCCCGTGCTTCCTCGCGTTCCGCTTCCGAAAGCGCCTTTTCTGCTTTCTGAAGTTCCTCCCGGAGTGCCTCCACCGGCACCTCCTCCAGAGCCTTTGCGGCCTCCTCCTGTCGCCCTTTCGCCGCACGAATCTGAGAATCGATCTCGTCCAGCTCGAGGCGCGATTGTTCGAGTTGGTCGCGCCGCTCCATACGGCCGGTCAGCGCCGAGGGCGGTGTGCCCTCACCACCCGTG
>CBFGYX010000380.1:0-2572 GCA_965653075.1 uncultured bacterium | reverse complement strand
TTCACATCGATCGCGAGGCCGTACTCGTGCGCGCTCGACCCCGGCGGCGCGGCGCGGCCACCCTTCCCACTCTTGTAGAGCCGGTGCAGGCGCGCCTGCTCCTTGCTGCTCCGAACGGTGGACACCACGACGGGATAATGTTCGCCATCCTGCTCGGCGAACTCCACGGCGATGAGCGGCCACACGCGGCGAATCTCCCGATGCAGGCTAGGCATCGACGAACGCGGCTCCATGGAAGGTGCAGCCACAGAGCACCGCCGCGTTCAGGCAGACCACTTCGAGGCACATACCGGGCAGCAGGATCGCCGGGCGCGGGAACGTGACTATCGAGGTCTGGCCGCCCGCGTGATACACGCCACCGTTGTAGAGCGCGGGATTGATGCCGCCCACCGCCTGCTCAGAGTAGAGGAACGACGCGCCGCCTAACCACTCCGGCACGGCCGATGCCGTCACCACCGGCGGCGCGATGGACTGTACGATCTTCGAGTTGGCTGGTGTGCCGAACGGCGTATTGTGAACGCCGTACACGATGTTCGCTGCGGCGGTGCTCAGCAGGATGAGCATGTCGATCGCGAGCGCTTGCGTATCGCCCGCCCGGATCTGGAACCACGCGACGTTGCCCGCCGCCGGTCCCCACGTTGCTCCCGCCTGGACGGGCGACACGACACCAGGCGCCTCGACCACCACCACCGGAACGACGGTCGTGTCCATCTGCAGCACGGGCGCGCCCTGCCCGCCGAGGTCGAGCTGCTGGCGCAGCTGCTCGAAGACTTCCGGATTCTGCATGCGCAGCATCGGTCACCCCATCGGCGTGATCTTCACGGCGTAGAAAAAGGTGATGGCGCCGCCCGTCGGGTTCCGCACGCTGATGCGGAGTCGATCGCCACCGAGCGCCATGTCCGTGAGCGCGAAGTCTTCCGGATAGATCGGTCCCTGATTCGCGACGCGCACGACGTCCACGGCGCTGCCGTCGTCCAGCAGGATGTCCGAGCCTGACGAGACGGAAGCGAGGAGTCCCGCCGCGCTCGCGAGCAGGCCGACCTCGATCGTCGCCGGTCCGCTCAGAAATTCGTACGTCGAGCCTGACAGCACGTTCGTGTTGCTCGCGCCTGCCGCCACGGCAACGCTGCTCTTGATGAGCGGCATTATCGCCTCCGTCCCTTGGTCTTCATCTTGGTGGACTTCGTGAACGAGATGGTCTGCTTCGCAAGCTTCGCGAAGCCCTGCACGCGGGACATGGCGCGCCGCAGCGCCCGCACGTTGCCCACGTTCACCCGACGACGGCGCGGCCGATCCTCGCCGCCGAACCCCATCGCGCGGCCCGTCGCCTTCGCCGCCTGACTGCCGACCTCGAACGCCGCGCCACCGGCAGCGATCTTCCCCGCCGCCTGCGCAGCCTTCTTCGCTGCACCGCTCTTGCCCGTCACGGCGCGCATGATGCCGCCGGCGTTCTTCTTCAGGATGTGCCCGCCGATCTTGACGAGCCCACCGACCAAGGGCCACGGCATCGTTAGGTCCCTCGCGCTTGCATGCGTGCCCGGAGTGCCGCTTTCTGAGCGGCGCGAGTGAGCTCCGGACTGTTAACGACGTCGTCCCGTGCGCCCTTGCGCTCCTCGTCCCACTCCCGCTTGTAGGCGCGCTTCGCCGCCAAGGCGAGCTTGGAGCTTACCGCTTCCCACTCCACGTCGAGTTCGTCCGCTCGCCTCGTCAGGCGCCGGATGCTCGCTTCCGCCTTCTCCAACCGCTCCGTTAGGCTCGGATCGGCTGGAATCGGCTGGTTGCGCGGTTTCGATCGCAGCCACCCCCACATAGCCCTCCCGCGTGAAAGTCAAGGCCCTACAGCGATTCTGACAGGTTCCTGACGATGTCAGGAAGCTGTCAGAACCGCTAGAGCCCTCCCTTCCCAAACGGCTGTTTCAGCGCAGGATCGCCGCAGGGCCACCGGAGCCGCCGCAGGCGGCGCACCTTCTACCCGCTGTCAGTGGGGGACGCTATGGGATCGCAGAGCGCGAGGGACCACGACGTCTACGGGTTTTACGAGCACTATCAGGTCGCGCTGCAGGACACGCTGTTTGGCGACCCCGGGCCGGAAGACCTGCTGATCTTCGCGAGCGACCTGCAGTGCGGCTGTGGGTGCCGCCGCTGCGAGCTCCTCAACCAGTGGCGCTACGGCACGCTGGATGACAGGGAGTGGGCGGCGCTCCTCGTGCTGATCCGTAGGGGCGCGGGGGACTCCTCCCCCGAGCCGCGGTGAGAGAACGGGCGGCCCCTCACGGAGCCGCCCGTCTCACTTCCCAGCGATGCGACGCCAGTTGGGCGCCTGCAGGTGGAACGGGTCATCGGGCGCGTCCGCCATGATGTCCGTTAGGCCATAGCGACGCGCCACGGCGTGCAGCGCGGCGTAGAGTTGGCGGCCCTTTCGCGAGAACGCATCGACGTTCCGATCCGTCTCCGCGTTCTTGATGTTCACATCGATCGCGAGGCCGTACTCGTGCGCGCTCGACCCCGGCGGCGCGGCGTGGCCACCCTTCCCACTCTTGTAGAGCCGGTGCAGGCGGGTCTGCTCCTTGCT
>CBFGYX010000379.1:0-2581 GCA_965653075.1 uncultured bacterium | reverse complement strand
AACCAAGACCTAATTCAACCACATGCTGAACGTCCGCCGTTTGGCTCGCGTCACTTCGTGCTGGTCTCCAAGTAGAATGAAGAGGGCCACGCCTGCCTTGCGGGCTGCTTCTTCGTGGTAGCTCCGATTCACCTTCAGCACTTCGATGAGGTCGTCGATAGCCGATTCATAACGGCCCTCGCGCGCCGCTCTACTTGCGGCAATGTAATGCGCTTTTCCGTCCTCCTCCGGTAGCGACGCCTCGTCCTCGGCGGCTCGTACAAACTCGGCCAGCACCGTGATCGCTTCGCCTAACTGCTGGTAGCCGGCGCCGACGAACGCCGCCCCTCCAACGAGGGACGCTGCCCGATCGGGGTCCTCGAAGGCAAGCAGGCGCGCAAGTAAAACTTTCGCCTTCGGATCTTCGCCCTCCTCCGCGAGCAGCGCCTCCAGTAGCGCTCGCGCCGCCGACTCGTCACCCGAGTCAATCATCCGCTCGGCCTCTTCCACCTTGCGCTTTGCCTCCGATGGAATGGCCTTCTCGAGCCACTGCCGCACTGCATACTCGGGCAGCGCGCCGGTAAACTCATCCACAACCTCTCCATCCACAAACATCTTCACCGCGGGGATGCCACGGATCCCGAACCGCTGCGAGATCTCCGGATGCTGATCGGTGTTCACCTTGACGAGTGACCACCCGACGTCCTCTTCTGTCGCCAGCTTCTCGAGGACAGGTCCCAGTGCACGGCATGGCCCGCACCAGGGCGCCCAGAAATCCACCATCACCGGCCGCTCACGGCTGGCCTCGATCACGTCCCGTTCGAAATCTCTCACCTCAAACGAGACCGTCTTCGTACCTTCCATTTCTATCAATCCGATTGAACGTCCACATTTCCATGTCCAGTGTTAGACCGTCAGCTTACGCGCTTCTCCTCCCCCTCGTTCTCATCGCAGCCTCCGGCTGTGCCGCGGACGCCGGCTCCATCGACGACTATAATCCGGAGCTCGACTCGCTGCGCTTCGACGGCGAGCATCATATCCGCAACATCCGGCAGCTCACCTTCGGCGGTAACAACGCCGAGGCCTACTTCAGCTTCGACAACTCGCAGCTCATCTTCCAGAGCGACTGGGACGCGATCAATCCGCGCAGCTGCGATCAACAGTTTGTGATGAACGCCGACGGGTCGTTACGAGAGAGCGGCGAGCGCTACGAGCGCGTCTCGCCCGGCACGGGGCGAACAACCTGTGGCTACTTCCTCCCGGACGGCCGCATCGTCTACTCGTCCACACACGCTGCCTCGCCCGAATGCCCGGCCCGCCGCACCACACCCTCCGGCGCCTACGTCTGGTCGATCTATGAGACCTTCGATATCTACGTGGCCGATGCCGACGGCTCAAACCCCGAGCCGCTCATCCAGAGTGAATTCTACGAGGCCGAAGCCACCGTCTCACCGGATGGTCGATTCATCCTGTTTACGTCGACGCGCTCCGGCGATCTCGACATCTGGCGCTACGAAATCGAAACCGGCGATCTCCTGCAACTCACCGACGAACCCGGCTACGACGGCGGAGCATTCTTCTCTCCCGACTCGCGCAAGATCGTCTGGCGCGCGGCGCGGCCCGAAGGAGAGGAGCTCACTCAGTACCAGCAGCTACTCAAGCAGGGCGTCGTCGAACCAAGCGAGCTCGACATCTACGTGATGGATGCCGACGGATCCAACAAGCAGCGCGTGACGGATCTGCCCGGCGCCAACTGGGCGCCGTTCTTCCACCCGGATGGCGAGCGTATTCTCTTCTCGTCGAACCATCACGACGGCGGCGGCCGAGACTTCGCCATCTTCATGATTAATATCGACGGCACCGGCCTCACACAGATCACGCACTCCAACACGTTCGACTCCTTCCCCATGTTCAGCTTCGACGGCTCGAAGCTCGTCTTCTCGTCGAACCGACGCGTCGACCGCGTCCCATCGCGCGAAACCAACGTCTTCGTGGCCGACTGGGTGGAGTAGCGTCTTCCTATAAGCCACTACGCAGACGCAAAACCTGATCGGTTTTTTCGTCGGCCTGGTCCACACGTCCTGCCAGCTCGGTAGGGCGTGTTTTGGGGAGAAACCGGGCGCATGCTTCGCCACGCAGCACACTTTTGCACCGGTAGAACATCTGCCGCCGCCGCGTCCGCCAAGCTCTTACGTCACACGCGGGACGCACGATAGAAAGGCTCAGCTAAAAATAATCGACCATCGGCCGCCTCAGCACGAGTCGCCCTGCCATCAGACTCGCATCGTAGTTGATGAATCCGTTTGCGAGGTAGATTTCGCGGGCGTCGCAGTTGTATAACAGCTTCACCTCGACGTCACGCTTACGGAAATCCGTCGTGACGATGGCGCCGGCCAGGCCATGATCACTCGTGCCCACGAAGATGTCGATCGGCTCGTTGTCCGTTCCCAGCGTGCCGTTGACATACCCGTAATCGATCGGGTAGATGATGTCCGGGAACGTGGGGTGACGCGACCACTTCGGCCTGCCAAGCGGGTAGCCGAGCCGCCTGATTTCGCGTTCCCATAGATCCCACTGCAGCCGAGACTTCAGCCGCCGAAGC
>CBFGYX010000378.1:0-2594 GCA_965653075.1 uncultured bacterium | reverse complement strand
CCAGTAGTACGCAACCCGATCTGCAGGTTCAATTCTTCCGCTTCGATTGACGTCAATTAGATGTCGGCACCTCGGTACACCTTCGCCGCCACGCGGTACATCCACAGGGTGAAGGCGGCAAATGCGCCGAGGCCGAGTACCGTCGTCAACGTTGCCATGCCGTCCGGCCCCAGGCCCAGCGCTTCGAGCGGTAGCCGGAGGACGTCGGTGCTTTCCGCAAGCGCGAAGGGAACGGCGAGAACGATCCCGACCAGGGCCTCACCGGTGATCAGACCGGATGCGAACAAGAGTCCACGCCGCTGTCCTCGCTGCGCAAGTTCATTTGTATCGGCTCCAAACTCGGCCGAGCGCCGGGTGAATCGGCTAACTGCGTAGTGTGCGACGATACCGCCAATGAAAATCGGCACGCTGAGATCGATCGGCAGGTAAATGCCGACCGCCACGGCAAGCACGGGTGCACGGAACGACGACTTCCGCGCATCCAGGAATTTGTCATACACGATAATTACCACCGCGATCAATCCACCGATGATGATCATCGCCCACGGCAGATTTCGGTGGAACACGCCCTCCGCCACCGAGGCCATGAGCGTGGCCTGCGGTGCCGACAACATCTCCGCCGGATCCATGCCTTCGCGCGGGAAGACGCCTCCGAGTCCGTACGCGTTGAACAGCAGATCGAGCACCGGTGCGATCACGATAGCACCGGCCAGCACGCCGACCATCTGCATGATCTGCTGCTTGTAGGGCGTGGCACCCACGATGCGGCCGGACTTGAGGTCCTGCATGTTGTCGCCCGCGATGGCCGCTGCACAACACACTACGGCGCCCACCAGGATGGCGGTTGCGGCAGCGCTCGTGGCTGCCGCTCCGCCTACGGCAAAGTCGATCTGTGTGCCCAGCAGCACGAGCAGAATCAGCGATATCGTGAGAATCGTCGCGATCGTGACGCCTGAAATCGGGTTGTTGGACGAACCGACGAGTCCCGCCATATATCCTGCGACGGATGAGAACAGAAATCCGGCGATCAACGAAAAGATGAGCGCGATGCCGATTGTGCTGATGTAGAGACCCTGTCCGATCACCAGTGCATCCTGGTCGATGACGTACATGAACACGAGCAGGAGCGGCAGCGTCAGCGCAACGGTGCCGATCATCACGACGGTGATGGGTGTGTCGCGCTCCGTACGAGGCACGTCACTGGTGCCCTGTTGCCGGGACTGCCTGACCGCCTGAAGGGAGGACTGAATGCCGTCGCGGATCGGCTTTATGAGCGAGACCAGCGCCCAGATTCCACCGACGGCCATCGCGCCGACGCCGAGGTAGCGGATCTGCGCGCTCCAGATGGCATTGGCCGCGCCGAACGTGGTGGTGGTGCCCGCCGTTATTTCGGCAAGCACGGCGGGATCTGCGACAATGCTATATATGGGGATGGCGATGAGCCACGAAATGGCCCCGCCGGCAAACACCAGCGTGGCGATATTCAGTCCCACGATGTACCCCACAGCCAGCAGCGCCACGCCCAGGTCGATGCCAATGCCGAAGATGGCGCCGCCTGCCGACACGGCACCGCCCGCAGATGGCGCCGCGATCTTCAGTCCGGTCTGCGTAAGCTTGAACATGGCTGCAGCGACGGCCGCCGCCGCCATGGCACGGATTCCCTTGCCGCCCGTCGTGCCGGCCTTCAGTACCTCACCCGTTGTTACGCCCTCGGGAAACTGCAGCCCCGCCTCGATGATGAGTGCACGCCGAAGCGGTATCGTGAACAAGACGCCGAGAATACCTCCAAACAGAGCGATGCCCATCGTCGCGCCGAAGGGGAATCCGTTCCAGTACTGAAGCAGGATCAGCGCCGGGAGCGTGAAGATGACGCCAGCGGCTAGCGACTCAGCCGCCGAAGCCGCCGTCTGCACAATATTATTTTCGAGGATGTTGGACTCGCGGAAGAGCCGCAACACCGCCATCGAGATGACTGCTGCAGGGATGGATGCCGAGACCGTCATGCCCACCTTCAGCCCCAGGTAAGCATTCGCCCCGGCCAGAATCATCGCCAGGACGAACCCCAGTACGACGGCCTTGAACGTGATCTCGGGCAGAGAGGTCGTAGCCGGAATGTACGGCGCCGGGGCGGCGCCTCCGGTAGCTTTCGACTCAGACATGAATTACCACGGAGTGAGGGAGAAGGAGACTTACTTCGCCACGATCATCTTGCGAGAGACCGAGCGCATGGGCGTCTGCAGACGAATGAAGTAGGTCCCGCTGGGTATCCCCTCGGCATCGAAGGTGGTCTCGTAGTGACCGGCAGACTGCACGTCGGATACGAGCACGTCGATCTGCTGACCGGACAGATCCCACACCGACAGTTCAACCTGGACAGTCTCGCTCAGACGGTAGGCAATCGTCGTCGACGTCTGGAATGGGTTGGGGAAATTCCCCAGCAGCACGACCGCGTCACCTTCGTCCGGGCCGGTGCCCACCTTTAACGGACGCGACGTCAGACGGAGTCCATCCGGAAGTGTCTGCACTACTCGATAGAAGGAGACACCGTCTGGAGGCAGTTGTGCCTCGTAGGAAAATGCCGCGTATGGATCCCC
>CBFGYX010000377.1:0-2595 GCA_965653075.1 uncultured bacterium | reverse complement strand
GAGAGGATTTACAGGGGCTCACGCCGGTGGAGCTGTTCAGTCAGAACCCGTTTCCTGCCTTCAGCGACGACGAATACCACCTGCTACTCGCCCCCCATGGGTTTCTCTGGATGGCGTTGGAGCCGGAAGAGGTCATTCAGAAGCGAAAAGGAGCCAAGGAATCCGGACTCACCTCCACGGTCGGACGCGATCTTCCGGTCATTCGCGTGCCGGAAGGGCTGGAGAATGTGCTGGTAAAGACGCTGGTCCAGAATCAGGGGATGGAGAAGTTTGAGGCGCTTCTGCCGGCCTTCCTGAGTGATCAACGCTGGTTCGGGTCGCGGGGCGAGCTCATACGCAAGGTGCGGCTGGCCGATGCGGTTCGGCTCAAGGCGCATCCCGTGCCGATTTATCTGTCGGTGTTGCATGTTGATGTGGACGGGCGGCGCGATACGTACGCGTTGCCGCTCGCGCTAACGCCGGAAGATGAAGCGCAGACCATTACCGACACGACGCCCCACGCGGCTATCGCTTGGATCGAAACGCCGAAGTCGCGCGGGCTGCTTCACGATGCCGCGGTCCACGAAGACTTCTGGCTGAAGCTGTTCAGGTGGTGGCAGCGAGGCAGCCGCGGGCGGTCGCTCAAAGGGCTATACGTTGCCGAGATGGACCGGCAGCTCGCGGGCGAGACGGTGTCTTCAGCGCGGGTGCTGTCAGGTGAGCAAAGCAACTCATCGGCAATCATCGACGACAAGTTCTTCGTCAAGCTCTACCGCAGGCTCGAAGTCGGGCTTAATCCCGAAACAGAAATGCTCGAGTACCTGACCGAGTCGGGCTTTCAGTTTGTGCCTGCACTTTACGGCAAGCTGTCGTTCAGCCGGCCCCGTGAGCGCTACGCACTCGGCGTTGTGCAGGAGGCGCTGTCTGTTGAGCAGGACGGATGGGATTACGCACTCGACATTATCGGCCGATTCCTCGACCGCGTGACCGAGCTCTCGCCACCAGCCGACGAGCTCCCGACCTCCTTCTCCGACACCATCCCGACACGGCTCGAGGAGGTCGCACCGGAGATGGTGTCTCTGGCGAGCGTGCTCGGCATTCGCACGGCGGAATTGCACCTCGCGCTTTCGAAGGCGGAAGCCGGCGGCCTCACACCGGAGGAACCCTCGCCGGACGACCTGCCCCGGCTGGTCGAGCGCGTCAAGAACGAAATCGCCCGTACGAGAAAGTCGATCGAGGACGACTACCCGAAAGCATCACCGATCGATGACGAACTGTGGGACCGCGGCCTTCGCTTCCTCGATGACGTGGCCGAACTCGGCATTCCCTCATCCAAGATCAGGATTCACGGCGATCTTCACCTCGGCCAGGTCATCCTCTCCGACGGCGAGTATTATATCCTCGACTTCGAGGGAGAGCCCGCCCGGTCGCTCGAGGAACGCCGCCGCTCTGACTATGGCCTGCGCGATGTCGGCGGGATGCTGCGATCGATTGAGTATGCCGCGTTGTCGGCATGGCATCGGCGCGAGGAGGAAGACGAGGAGCTAAAAGAATGGGTTCGATACCTCGTCGAATGGTCGGAGGCGATCTTCCTCGACGGATACTTCAGCGCGTCGGAAGAAGGGCCCTATGCTCAGCCCGATCACCTTCGGGAGCCGCTTGTCTGGCTGTACTTGTTAGACAAGGCGCTGTACGAGGTCCGCTACGAGCTCAACAACCGGCCGTCATGGGCATGGCTTCCCCTCGACGGACTGCAGCGGATCTTGCGGAGGCTGGAGCGGCTGGCACCGGAAACCCAGACCGAGGAATAACGGCCGTGCCCGCTATCATGCCGAGCTTCCTCCATCCCACCTCAATCGATACTCGACTTAGACGGTACGTAACTCATGCCCTGGCTTAATCAGGAGGAAATAGCCCGATGGGAGTCGGGAGAATACTTCAACAGCTATGAGCGTCTTGGCGCGCATCCGGCTCAAGGTGGGACCTGGTTCACCGTCTGGGCGCCGCACGCGGAGCATGTACGAGTATTCGGTGAGTTCAACGATTGGGATCCCACGCGCAATCCGCTTGAACGTGCGGGCGGCGGACTCTGGTCGGCCTTCGTCAAGGGTGCCCGCCCGGGGATGCATTACAAGTTTCGCATCGAGCGCGGCGCGTACGTCGCCGACAAGGCGGATCCGTATGCATTTGCGCTCGAGCCCCCGGCTCAACATGGATCCGGCGCCTCCGGCCTCGCCGGCATCATCGTCGACCGTGCCTTCGACTGGTCTGACGATGAGTGGATGCGGACGCGCAAAGGCCCGGAATCGCTGAAGGCGCCCGTCTCTGCGTATGAGGTTCACCTCGGCTCGTGGATGAAGAAGCCTGACGGCTACTCACTGAGCTACCGCGAGATTGCCGAGCCACTGGCCGATCATGTTGAGAAGCTCGGTTTTACGCACGTCGAGCTGATGCCGGTCATGGAGCACCCGTACTACGGCTCCTGGGGCTACCAGGTCGTCGGCTACTACGCGCCCACGTTCCGCTTCGGATCCCCGTCGGACCTTAAGTACCTGATCAACTACCTGCATCCGCGCGAGTAATCCCGGTAGAGCATCGAGGCCACGGCATCGAATC
>CBFGYX010000376.1:0-2606 GCA_965653075.1 uncultured bacterium | reverse complement strand
CCACTGCGTTTGATTTCAATGGCCGCGATCTCCAGGATCTCCTCCATCCTGGGCTGGATGATTTGAGCCAGCGTACTGCGGCCGATGCTTTTCTCGGTGCGCCCGCCGAGGCCCGGAATGGTGATCTCTTCGTCGTCAGGTACGACATCGGCCATGGCCATGCCGAACTGGCACTTGAGCGCTTCGGCCTGATCTCGCATGACACCGAGCCCGCGCCGGATGTCGTCGGTGACTTTATTACCGGCGACGGCGATGACGGCGGTATGACGAATGGTGTTGTCTTCGAATACGGCGATATCTGTCGTTCCACCGCCGATGTCGATCAGCGCAACGCCGACTTCCTTCTCATCCGGATGCAGAACCGAGAACGATGACGCCAGCGGCTCGAGCACGATGTCCGACACGTCGTATCCCGCCTTCTCGATGCACCGGTAAACGTTCTTGGCCGCCGAGACAAGACCGGTGATGATGTGGACGTTGGCTTCGAGCCGTACCCCGCTCATCCCTACCGGGTCGGCCACGCCGTCTTGTCCATCCACAATAAAATCTTGAGGGATGACGTGCAGGATCTCCCGGTCGGCCGGCATCGCCACGTGCGTGGTGTCTTCGAGCAGGCGCTGCACGTCTTGCTGCGTGATCTCCCGGTCGCGATTCGAGATCGTAATGACGCCACGACTCTGGAAGCTCTGCACGTGATCGCCTGCGATGCCGACGATGACGCTGTTGACGGACACACCGGCAGCGCGCTCGGCCTCGCCGATAGCCGACTGAACGGCCGCCACTGTGCGGTCGATGTTGACGACTACGCCGCGGTTAAGCCCGTCCGATTCGGCGACACCGACGCCAAGGATGTTGATCCGGTCGAGCTCGTCGGCGGCGGCAACGACGGCACACACCTTTGTGGTGCCGATGTCTAGTCCTACGACTATGCGTTCGTTCATGAAATTATATGTCTAAGCGTGCGCGGCGGACAGTCCGCCACGCGGTAAATCACTTTCGTTCAGTCTGTCTAGTGACGATCTGACTGTTATAACGGAGGTCTATCTGTGCGAACTGAAGGTGCGGTTGTCCTGCCACGGCTTGATGCCAGAAGGCATGCAACCGGTGTAGACGCGCTGTGAAGTCATCCTTCCCGAGACGAACGCGAATGGTCTCTCCATTCTGCGTCGGTAACGTCCGGATCCACACTTCGCCGTCTTGTAGCTCGACTTCGGCGATCAGCGAGGTAACCTCGCGCGGCAGCTTCTCTTGCGACTCGGCAAAACCGCGAAGCGGCTCATCAAGCTCGAGCTCGCCGTGAAACGCCGGCACATCTCCCCGAACGACAGGCACGTCGAACACGGCATCCGGGCGCATCGGCATCGCCTTCCCCATCGCATCCACGTAGTACGCGGGCCGCCCATCCGCCCCGAGCACCATCATGACCGGCGTGCGCTCCGTCACACGGATGTCCACGCGCCCGGTCGGCCAGCGACGCACGCTTGCTTCGCGAATCCAGGGCAGCGTTGCTAATGCCGCGGCCACGGTATCTGGGTTGACGTCGATGAGCATCCGCGTCGAGTCGATGCCCGCCTGAGTTCGAATCGCGTCCTCGGCTGTGAACCGTGCGCCGTCGATTCGAACGGCGTCAACCTGAATCCCCACAACCCATTGCCATATGAGTCCGGCACACGCCACGAGGACGAGACAGCCGAGAGCACCGGCGATGACGGCAAGCCGTCGAGTCGACTTCTTCGCACTCATACCGCACCTCGCTGGTCGGTGAGCGCCTTCACGAACTCCTGTCCGTAGCGATATATGTCCCCCGCGCCCATCGTGATGACGGTGTCTCCGGGCTGCACGACGCCGAGCATGTATTCGGCCAGGTCCTCTTTATCGGCCACATAATGCACACCGCGGTGCCCGTATCGTCTGACGAGTTCCGCCAGCATGTCGCCGTCGATGCCGGGGATGGGCTCTTCGCGCGCCGGATAGATCTCGGTGACGATGAGCACATCCGAGTTGAAGAAGGATCGTGCGAACTCCTCCTTGAAATCGCGTGTGCGGGAGTACAAATGCGGCTGGAAAACCGTCACGATGCGGCGATCGGGCCAGCCCGAGCTTGCCGCTTCGAGCGTGGCCATGATTTCCGTCGGATGATGCGCGTAGTCGTCAATCACGAGGATGTCGTCGATCCGGCCCACCTCCTGGAAGCGCCGCTGCACGCCCGAGTATTTCGCGAGCGCCCGCTTGACGTGATCGAAGTCGATCTCGAGCTCACGCGCCACGGCGATTGACGCCAGTGCATTGCGCACGTTATGCAAGCCCGGCGCCTTGATCGTGACATCGCCAAGTCGTTCCGAGCCTGCGATCACGTCGAAGCGCGTCTCCAGTCCGTCCTGGATGATGTTCTCGGCGCGTAGCTCGGCCTGACGAGACGTCCCGTAAGTGAGCACGCGCCGATCGATCTGGCTGACGATCTCCTGCACCGTCGGGTCGTCGAGACACAGAATTGCGACACCGAAGAACGGCACCGAGTTGGCGAACTGCACGAAGGCCTGCTTGATCTCGTCGAGGTTCTTGTAGATGTCGAGGGCGTAGGTGATGTCCCGGTTGGGGTACTCGGG
>CBFGYX010000375.1:0-2610 GCA_965653075.1 uncultured bacterium | reverse complement strand
GCTCAAGCAAAACTTCGGTATCGGATGTCGATCGGAACGTCGCGCCCTCTCGTTCAAGTTCGCTTCTCAGACGCCGATAGTTGTAGATCTCGCCGTTGAAGACAATGACATACCGCCCGGAAGTCGACGTCATCGGCTGCGCCCCTGCATCCGACAAGTCAATGATCGACAACCTCCGATGGGCCAATCCTACATCACCTGCGTCCGAGATCCACGCGCCTTCACCGTCTGGTCCCCGCGGGAGCATTCGATCCCGACAACGAAGTAACTCGTTACGGGCGACCGGTTTGCCCGAGTAGTTGTAAATGGCCGCGAATCCGCACATTAAAGGGAGAATTAGAATGGGGAAGGAGATAGTCGGCGTGGACCCTACTCCTACATCCGCCGGATGCGGTCGACAAGCAGGATCGTCGTGCTTGCTGCGCTGATGACGGAGAGTGCATCGCGCCACTGGAAGCGTTGCTTGACCCGCGTCTCCAGCATGATCACGTCACCGTTATTCAAGTCCGGGTAGAGACTGGGCTCGCGGACCATGTCTTCGAGCGACGACTCATAGATCAGATTGCGGCTGGCACCGGTCTCACGGAATACGCGGATGGTCGTCCGACGCCGCTCTCGCGTGGTCATGATTCCCGGGCCCGTCCCGGTCAACACGATCAACTCGCCGAGGTTGATGCCGTCCCCGATCTCGTATATCCCCGACCGGTTATCCGATATCACCCAGATCTGGATCGATGCCTCGCCCGGCCGGACGAATCGGCTGAAGGAAATCCCCGAGGCCTCGTAATCGGACAATGACTGGGCGTTGGTGACGCTGAAGCCTGCTCCCGCAATCAGCAGCGCGGCGGTAAGGAGAACAACTTTTTTCAATGGACTTCCCTTCCTCCCTGGAGTGTGTAAAAGCAGAGTGCCCGGATCAGGCGGATGCTCGCTGCAATTTGCGCGTCAGCTTGCGCACTTTCCGCTTCGACGTGTCGTCACGGTAGCCGTAGTAGCCATACTTCGAATACTGACCGTACTTCGTGTAATTACGGAAGCGGTACTTGTATCCGTACGCCATTGAGATGTCGAAGCCGTTGAAGATGGTTCCGACGATCGGCGCGTCGACGCGGCGAAGTGCATCGATAGCTTGCTCAAGCTCGCCTTCGCGCGACTGCGCAGCACGGACGACGATGATGCCGACGTCTGCGTAGTTCGACATGATGGCGGCATCGGTTGCCGCAAGCACCGGCGGCGTATCGATGATGATGGTATCAAAACGGCCGCGGAGGCGGCGAATCAACTCGCGCATCCGCTGCGAGCCTAAAAGTTCAGCCGGATTCGCCACAACCATTGGCTCGTCCGTCAGCGGCGCATCGGCACCATTCGCAATGCTCCGCACCTCGCCTGCCGTAATGATGTGCAGGTTGTCGATCTCGGACTTCGCATCGTCGAGCGAATAGCCATTCTCGTCGAACAGAAGCTGGACGAGCCCCGGGTGGCACGTGCGCCCGGTGAGGCTGTGCACCTGAGGGCGCCGCAGGTCGCAGTCGACGAGCACCGTGCGGCGGCCCGCCTGGGCCATCACCATCGCGAGGTTGGCGGCGGTGGTCGACTTTCCTTCGCTGATGCCGGCGCTGGTGACCATGATCACCTGCACCGGTGCATCAATCTTGCTGAACTGCAGGTTCGTGCGGAGCTGACGATATGCCTCCGACACGGTGCTGATTGGGTTCAGAAGCGCGGTAAGAGATGTGCTGTATTTACGACCGTTCTCCTCGATGAAATCCCTCCCGTCATGATCCTCCTTGATGAGCGGCTTCATGTTGGGAATCACACTGAGAACCGGATACGGGAATCGCTTCAACTGGTCGGGCTTGTAGAACCGGTTGTCGATTTTATCCTTCGCAATGGCGAGCCCGATACCCGCCGCCAGCCCGATGAACAGGCCGTACATGATGAGACGCGGCACGTTCGGACCCGAAGGTGCACCCGGTACGCCCGCCTGGCGCATCACGTGGGCGTATCCAGGCTCGGACTCTTCCGCGATTCGTCCCTGTTGAAGCCGCTGCACGACGTACTCGTACATCTGCGCCTTGTGCTGGCGGTCGCGCTCAAACCGGGCAAGCTCGAGCGAGCGTCCCGGGATGGTCGTCAACTCCGACTCGTAGAAGCGGATGCGTTCGTCCATGTTGTCGATCCGAGCGCGCAATCCGCTGATGTCGATCTGAGCCGCAACCGCCTGATTCCGGAGGTTGCTCACAACGGAGAGCCCGACGCCGCCGTCTGCAACACCACCCGCCGCCGACTCTTCCTCAAAAAACTGGCTTGCAAGCTGGCGGATCTCGGACTGAAGCTGGTCGATCTGCCGGTTAATGGCCGGAAGCTGGTTGTGTGTCTCCATCAACTCGGCTTCGCTCTGATCGGGATAGCGCAGCATGATCGTGGTCTTCTCGACCTCGAGTTGCTGCAACTGCCCCTGCAAGCTGGCAACGCGCTGGTCCACACCCGACGCCAGCCGCTCGGCCAGGCGCGGGTTGATGGTCTCAAGCTCAGTCTGGATGCGCTCGTAAGACGCCTCCTTCATCTGGAGCTCGATCAGGGCGTTGTCGCGCTGGGCCTCCATCGCGC
>CBFGYX010000374.1:0-2614 GCA_965653075.1 uncultured bacterium | reverse complement strand
GCCGCAGACGCCCGTCGACGTGTGCTGTGAGAAGGTGATCATCGCGTGGAACTCGAGCACCGAAACGGCACGCACCGTTGCATTGTCGATGCCGCTGCTCGTGCGGGCGCGCAGCGTGACGGTGCTTTCCGTCGAAGGATGGGGTGTTCCCGGCCCGACGGGCACTGAGCTCGCTGCCTACCTCGCACGCACAGGCGTGCCCGCGGCACCGCGCACCGTCGCGAAAAACGGACGCTCACCCGGGGAGACGGTGCTCCATGAGTGCGCCCGCAGCGGCGCCGATCTCCTGGTGAAGGGCGCGTACACGCAGAGCCGGCTGCGCCAGCTCATCTTCGGCGGCGCGACGCGTCACATCATCGCGCACGCGCAACTTCCGGTGATCCTGTCTAACTGACCGGTATCACCGGCAGCAGCAGATACGACTTCTTTTCGCCGCCCGCGTGGATCGTGTTCATCGCGCCGATGTTGTAGTCCGCGTGGTAGTGACGATAGACCGATGAGCCGACGCCATCGCGCGGCTGCACGTCGAGCCGGATGCGGTGCCCCTTCTTGAACACCATGCACGTCGGCCAGATCTCGACGTGGCACTCCACGATCTCGCCGGGCGAGAGCCACTGGCGCTCGTTGTGCGCGTGATAGGGCCGATAGGGCAGCGATTTCTCGGGATCGAGCTTGCGATGCGACGCGCGCAGCCAGCCTTTCGCGACCGGTACGTAATCGGTGTGGCCTTGCTGGCCTTCTTCCCAGACGTCTTTGCCATCAGGACCGATGTTGCGGATCGTTGCAAAAATGTCGGCATCTTCCGAAGTGCTCGATAGCCAGAGGACGAGCACTACAGGACCCGTGATTTCGGTATCCTCGCTGAGCGGCGCGCTGACGAAGGAGATTCCCGTGCGGTCCACGCTCCCGGCCGCGTTCGATGGCGCTGACGAGCTCACACCCGCGTGCGAAGGCGGGCTCGCGGAATAGGTGGAGCTTCCGGTCTCGCGCGGCAGCGTATTCGTAAGCTCGCCTTCCGCGTCGCCGCTCGTGCTCTGCTCTTTCGCATTGACCTTGAGATACAGCTTCGTCCATTGCGTTCGCGCGAGCGGCCACTCGTTCTCGAAGCGGAACTTGTAGGTGCTCGCATTACCGCCTCCGGTCCGGATCATGAGCTTCACCGGCGGCTCATCCATGATTCCGGTGTCCTTTCCTTTCAGCCACTGGTCGAAAAACCGCAGCTGATCGAGGCGGCCTTCCTCGGAATGAACGGGGTGAAAGTGCGTTCCGCTGTGGACGCGCAGCTTCTTGTGCTTCGACGCGGCATTCACGAACCCTTCGATGTTGCCGCGCAGATGCAGTCCCATGCCGGTCCAGTTGCCGACGCTGTAAAGCGCCACCGTCGTCTTCGACCAGTCGGCGCTGCGCAGACGCCAGAATTCGGAATCGAGATTCTGGTTCACCCAGTTCCAGACCATGTTGTTGTTGAAAGCGCCGGGGTTATAGCTTCGCGCGCGGCCCATGATGTGATGCGCCATGTTGGTCGCGACCCAGTTCGCGAAGAAACCCATCGCGTAAATGCCACCGTGGAACGTCTGGTCGCGATAGAGATCCGCGCGGCCTTCCCACGGAATGATCGCCTTGAGCGACGGCGGCTGGAGCTTCGCGACGCGCCACTGGCAGTTGGCGTGATACGAAACGCCCAGCGTGCCAATATTGCCCGAGCACCACTCGCGCTTCGCGATGCATTCGATCGCATCGTAGAAATCGACGGCTTCGGCATAGGAGCTCGGGTCCGACTGACCGGGTGATTTGCCCGAGCCGCGCGAATCGACGCGTACGAGCGCATATCCGCGGGGACACCAGTACATCGGGTTCCCGGTCTCCCATGCTAGATACGGGTTCGCTGCTTCCTCGAGATCGGCGGGCGGGATCCACAGGCGGTCTTTCTGATACGGCCCGATGTTCATGATCGCCGGAACGCGTTCGCCGCCCGTGTCCGGCCGCAGCACGTCGGCGTACAGGATCGCGCCGTCGCGCATCGGAATCTTCACGTCCTTTTCGACGATGAGCTTGTAGTCCTGCGGCTGGGATATGTTCTTCGATTTGTCCGTCATCTCTTTCTTCTCTACACAAACGATCCCCTCCCCATAAGGACGAGGGTTGGGTTGGGTGGGGTGGTCACTCCACCGGCAACACTCCCGCCTTGATCAACGCCCTCAAGCTCTCCGCCTGCACCCGGATGAACTGCTCGAAATGCGCCGCCGTACCGCCTTCGATATCAATACCGAGCTGCTCGAAGCGCTGTTTTACTTCCGGCGTGCGCAGGATTCGATTCGCTTCGCCGTTGAGTCTCTCGATGATCGCGCGTGGCACTTTGGCAGTCGTGACGAGCCCGACCCACAGAAGGTTATCGGCGCCTTTGATGCCCTGCTCCGCGAGCGTCGGCACGTTGGGAAGGACGGCCGCGCGCTTCGGGCCTGCGACGCCCAGCACTTTCGCGCGGCCGCTTTTGATAACGCTCTCTGCCGATATGGTCGTCGTGTAGAGCCCGTCGATCTGCCCACCGACGGTGTCGGTCAGCGCTGGCGCTGTTCCTTTATAAGGCACGTGCGTGATGTCGACGCCCGTTGCC
>CBFGYX010000373.1:0-2620 GCA_965653075.1 uncultured bacterium | reverse complement strand
TGTATACAAGACTTTGGAATCATCAACTTCCCGGACCTAACAAATCGAACCGATGAAGGTATGCGGGACGGCTTTCATCGGACGTAATAGTCGATGCAGGGTTACGAGCGCCTTTAAGATTACTTTTAGTCGACGGGGATACGGCACGTATGGCTTCTCACTCCGGAATTGTCGGTCCTCTCCGCATCCGCATCACCAAACCAAAAAGGGCGTGCGTTCACCATGGAACACACGCCCTGAAAGACGGAGTTCGCTGCGCCGGGTTACGCTATCCTTCCAGACCCTGTTTGATCAGGTGGCGCAGATACTCGCGATGGGCAGCCGTCTCCACATCGCCGCCGGCGCGGGAGGCGACCCGATCGATGGCGCGCAGATTGGCGAGGGCCACCGACTTCGAGTTGGCGTCGTATGTCGGGCCGTCCTCGTCGTCTAAGACGCGCAGCAGCCGGCCGACGTACTCGGTCTGCAGGTTACGGCGGAACGAGTTGACCGATCGACCGGCATCGGCGTCGAAGATGGCCGAGGTAAGATCGCCCATTACGTCTGCGAGCGAGTACTCGTTGCCGTAGAGTCCGGAGTCGGTGATGCGCTGCAGGACCGACGGATGAAGCAGATGGTTCAGCGTGTTGTTCTGGATCGCGGCGACCCGGCTGTGGATCTTTGGATCCTCGGTGTCGGAGAAAAAGCCGAAGCCACGCCGCTGCATCTGCAGGTGCGCGTAGAGCTTGCCGTCGTGTGCGAAGGCATCCGGGCCGAAGACGTGTTGCGCCAGGGCGTTCATCGCACGCTTCTGGTCGTCGAGGCTCACGGGACGGAACGGCTGGTCGGCGCCTGGCTGGTCGACCATCGCGCGGTCAACGTACACGCCGCCGATATAGCGCGAGAGAACGGAGGCCGCGTTGTTTGTCTCGCCCGTCAGCAGCAGATACGCGTTCCGCAGCTCATGGTGCGATTCGCCCGGTGTCCGGAAGCGCTCGGGCAGCCGGTCTATCAGCGAATTGACGAGTTCGATCCGGGAGGCCGAGTAGCCGATGGCATCGCCCGACATGTCATTGATCATGACGCGCGGGTCGATGGCTTTTCCGGGCGAGCGCATGTCATCGGCATCGTTGCCGAACGCCAGCTCGGGCTCGGTTGACCGGGCAAGCAGACGGTTACGCTCGGCGTCCGTCATCTCGCCGTAGCCGAATTCGATGGCCCATAGGTCATACGGCCCCGGTCGCGTCGTGAAGTAGAGTCCTTGCGGCTCGCCGAGGTGCGACAGGTTCGCCGCCGGATAATCCATCACCGAGCCGATAAGTCCTTTCTCCTCCGCCAGCCGGCGGTCGGAGAGTTGATCGGGCATGAGCATCTGGCTGGCTTTCATGTTGTGATTCAGGCCGAGCGTGTGGCCCACCTCGTGAAGGATGAGGTAGTAGATCGACTGCTCGATGTACTCGTTCACCTCCGAAAGCGGCGCGCCGGTAGCCTGCAAGGCATGCAGACCGAAGAGCGAGCTCTGATGCAGATGGTGGCCGATGGAGCAAAGACGCCCATCCGTCATCTCCTCCGGCAGGTCCGACTCCAGGTTCAGCGCCGCGACGTCGAACACGCGCTCCTGGCTGAGGCGGTTCGTCAGGAAGACGTACTCCAGCATGATGTCGGCGCCGAGGATCTGCCCGGTGCGCGGGTTGACGAAGCTCGGCCCGTAGCCGCCGAACGGCGGCGTCGGCGAGGAGGTCCAGCGGAGCACGTTGTAGCGGATGTCGCCTGCATCCCAGTCGGCATCATCGGGCTGGATGCGGACTTCGACGGCGTTCGAGAAGCCGGCTTCTTCGAACGCGATATTCCATGCGAGCGTAGCATCGCGGACGACATCGCGGATCTCGTGCGGCGTCGTGTTCTCGATCCACCATACGATCGGCTCGACGGGGTCGGAGATTGCCGCCGACGGATCTTTCTTGACGAGGTGCCAGCGCTGAACGAGGTCGCGGTACGGCGTGGCACTTGCCGACGTGAGGTCAGTGACCTGCGATGTGAAGTAGCCTACGCGCGGATCATCGAGGCGGGGCTGGTAATCGTTCTCTGGCATCTCGATGAGCGTGTGCTGAACGATGACGCTGACGTTGCGGGCGTCGGTTACGTCGGCGCCGCCACTGTTGGTGGGCGCTTCGTTCTCGTAGACGTATTCGACGACGACATCCGTGTTGAGCGGGTAGTTGCGAACGTCGACGATGCTCGACTTCGGACGGCTGAGGCGGCCGAGCGAGAACATCCGTGCGGCGGCCGGACCTTGCGGCGGGGTGGGTTTAATCTGTTGCAGCGCCTCGGTCAGGAAAATGTCGTCGGCCTCGATCAGGTACGTGTTCGTGCTGTCATCCTTCGCGACAATCTTCTGGACGGCGAGGATCGCACGGCTGATGTTGGCATCGGCTGCGCGGCTCAGCGCATTGTTCTCATCGAAGTAGAACGAGGTATTCTCTGCGTGAAGCTCAATCCGGTCGTAATTCTTGCGGATGGAGAAGATGCGGTTGTCGCGATAGTTGCCGCGAAAATGACCGACGCGCGGAAGTCCGTCGACCGAATGGGAGAAACCGGGCATATGCTGCGCTCCGCAATGCACACAGCTCGCCGGTAGAAA
>CBFGYX010000372.1:0-2628 GCA_965653075.1 uncultured bacterium | reverse complement strand
AGACGAGGCATGAGTTCGCAACATTGTTCAGCGGACTCTGGATGTGGTGGTCGGTGAACTTGACACCGCCCTCGCGCCGGTACGGCATATGGCAGTCGGCACATGCCACGCCGCGCTGCGCATGGACACCCGTCGTGTAAAGCTCGTAATCCGGGTGCTGCGCCTTGATCATCGGGGCGCGGCTGAGGGCATGTGTCCAGTCGACATGGCCGCGCTCGTCGAGCGTCGCCTCGACCGACTCCACGTCGAGGCCTTGATCCCACGGGAACGTCAGGTGGAAGGTCTCGGGCTCGAAATAGTACTCGACGTGGCACTGCGCACAGACGAGCGACCGCATCTCCTGATGGCCCACGCTCTCGATGTCGATACCTCGCCGGTCGAAGGCCTCGACGAGCGCCGGCCGCGTGATGCGCAGGTTCATCGTCGCCGGGTCGTGGCAGTCCTGGCAACCGATGGGGTTGACGACCTCGGTTCCGAGATCGTGCCACGTGGCCACGTAGAACTCCTCCACACCCATCTCATTCATCAGGCGCGGCACATCGGTGCTTTTGCACGTCCAGCACGTGGCAGGCTGTGGCACGGCTGTGCGAAGCGTCGTCTGGATGTCGTAAACGGCATAGTAATGCCCCCGTGCCTCGGTATAGTCGCGCGCAAAGGCATACCCGGCCCAGAGCACGGCCATCTCGGGATGCCGTGCGAGTTCGTCTTCGTTACGGGCGCCCATGTACTTTGAGACGAATGTGGTATCGAGGGTACGGATGTACGACTCGAACTGCCGCGGGAATTGCTGGCCCCATACGGCGTTGCGCGGCTCGAATTCCGGCAGCGGCCGGATGGGCACGCCCGCCGTGTATTGCGCTTCGGCGCGGCGTTCGACGATCGTGGCAGTCCTGGCAACCGATGGGGTTGACGACCTCGGTTCCGAGATCGTGCCACGTGGCCACGTAGAACTCCTCCACACCCATCTCATTCATCAGGCGCGGCACATCGGTGCTTTTGCACGTCCAGCACGTGGCAGGCTGTGGCACGGCTGTGCGAAGCGTCGTCTGGATGTCGTAAACGGCATAGTAATGCCCCCGTGCCTCGGTATAGTCGCGCGCAAAGGCATACCCGGCCCAGAGCACGGCCATCTCGGGATGCCGTGCGAGTTCGTCTTCGTTACGGGCGCCCATGTACTTTGAGACGAATGTGGTATCGAGGGTACGGATGTACGACTCGAACTGCCGCGGGAATTGCTGGCCCCATACGGCGTTGCGCGGCTCGAATTCCGGCAGCGGCCGGATGGGCACGCCCGCCGTGTACTGCGCTTCGGCGCGGCGTTCGACGATCGTGGCGCCGAGTAATCCGACGAGAAATACGATGACGAGCGTCCCAAGGAAAAGCAGCCAGCCTACCCACGGTCGCTGTGAGACGATTTCGGAGATACGTGCCATGAGATTGATCTACTCGGGTGAATTAGCGCTTCTCTGGAGCCAGGGCCGCATCCACTCCGGGATCGCCCGCCCCGGCATCGGGACGTGTTCGTAGGGGACGGCCGACAGGCTGCGGATCTCGCCGTGCGGCGTCGCTCGGTGGCAGTCGACACAGCGCAGGCCGCCTTCGTGCTGGAGATCGCTGCCGCTTACGCTCTGCAGCCCGACGTCGTGGATGATATCATAGTGGCAGCGGACGCAGTTCTCCTGCACCACACGCATCCCCGGCTCGCGGATGCGGATGACCTGCGGCTCGAGCCGCAGGGTGAAAATCGTTGAGTGATAGAGCCCGTCCGACGCCTTGAAAAAGTAATGGCGGAAGATATTGTCCTGCGGAACGTGACAGTCGTTGCAGGTAGCCACCTCGCGATGGGCGCTCTTGGCCCAGGTGGCGTACTGAGGCGCCATCACGTGGCAGTTGACGCACGTCTCGGGCGCATCAGACAGATATGACGACGCGCGCGAGACGTGGAAGAGAATCCCGACCAAACCGACAAACACCGCCACCACTACGATGACGGCAACCCGCCACTGCGGTGGCGGAGCCACGGCGCCGAAGAGACGGCGTATTCTGCTGCGTTCAGATTTGGCCATGGAATTTAAAGAGCCGGTGGAGCACCGTTGGAAGCCTAAGAAGCGTCGCAACGTCTGTCAAGAGGCAAAGTGCTTATACCCGTCTCAATACGTGCAATAATTAGGTTGCATATTCGCGCGGCAACTCTCGGGCGACGGTTTACCGGCCTCGAAGGCGAGACTCAGAACGACCGCCCTCGCGCGTCAACCTCGATCTGCTCCGTCGTCTGGTCTCCACCCACCAGCCACGCCTTGTCGAGCGTGCTCATGACCACGCAGGCGTGATTCGGCACGATCCGCATGCGGTCTCCTACTGCAAGCGTTGCGCCGCCGGGCACCCGCAGCCACCCATGTTCTTCGGATAGTGATACGATCTGCGCGTGTGGCAGCGGTGTCATCGTCGATGCGTTAAAGAGGGGAATGCCAAATCCTTCCAGCGCAAATCCACGATCAGACGTCAGGACTTTCTTGCCGGCATCGATAAACACGCGCTCGGTGCCGTCGGTGTCGCGGTGACGGCTCACCACCGTGGCAAGGACGGTCAGTGCGCAATCCGCAAGCCGCGCCGCACCCAGCGACGTCT
>CBFGYX010000371.1:0-2644 GCA_965653075.1 uncultured bacterium | reverse complement strand
GGATTCTCCGCCCGACCAGAAAATGAAAAGGTGGACGACCAGGAAGAAGATGATGAGGGCGAACGGCAGGATCCAGATCAGCATCCCCCCGAACCAGTTATCCTCCTGGCGCGATGTGAAGGAGACTTCCTGCCCGGCCTCTGTTTCGCGGACGGCCTGATTGTAGCTCCTGAGAAAATCGGTCAGTTCGTGGTCGGCAGGCTTGGTCGTCGTAAAGCCGCGCTCCGGCTCATCCGGACGGTTACCAAGGATGTCGGGCTGAGGCGTGCCGACTTGTACGTCGCCCTGCTCAACGGCCTGCTGCGTATAGACACCTTCGATCCGCTGGTCGTTAATGACCACGACTTCCTCAACATGCCCTTCCTCGACATAATTAAGGAAGGTGCTGTACTCAATGGTGTTGGATTCTCCGCCCGACCAGAAAATGAAAAGGTGGACGACCAGGAAGAAGATGATGGCGAAGTACACCCACATCCCGAATCGTGGCCGCCGCTCCGGCGTCCGTGACCCGTTACCTTCCCGCACGTTCGGAGTCCGCTTTTCTTGCTCGTTATGAGCCATTGGCATTGATAAATTAGGCTTGCGCGTCGTCGCGATGTACGGTTTGGCCGACAATCGGCGACGGCGGCAAGCCGGCAGGGTAATAAGCTCGTAAAGGTGCGTCCCCGAACCGTAGGCGGGGGTATTGGTTCCTATGCGCCGGCGCGCTAACGGTGTTCAGCGTTGAATCCTAACGGTCTTCTGAAGATGGCTCTCGGCCACTTAACCTGACGACGCGGGCATCTTTAGGAAATGCGCCTGAATTACCTCGAAGCGCCAGCGCGGCCTGGTTCCGCGCCTCAACCTGACCCACGTATACGTCGTAGCGGAGTGCTCCGTTCTCACTACTCGTTTCGACGAGGGAAACGCGGTAATGCATCTCACGCAGACCAGCCATCAGCTCCTCGGCGTCCTCGGCCCGGTCGAACGAGCCGGCGATAATCGTCCATCCTCCCGACGCGGGATCAATCGATTTGTCTCCCGTCATCCCAAACGGATTGTCTGCCTGGGCGAGACTGTCGACGACCGCATGTTGAACTGCGGCCGATAGTGAGTCCCCTGGGGAAGCCGGTGACGGCGAGTCTACATCCACGGAGTCGGATGCCGGCGCGTTGGCGGCGGCGAGCCGTTCCAGGATGCCGTCGTGGAGGATCTGGGCTTCGGCAGTGACGCTGCTTGCGGGATACCGCTCGATCAGGTGCCGCAAAATGGTATCGACGGTGATGCCCACCACACTATCGGCGAGGACGATGCCGCGGCTATCCCCTTCGGCCGGCGTTATACCGACATTTATGATGGGTTCTACCGCGGCGATCGAGCTCGTATCGGAGGGTGCGATGGATTGCTCAACACGAATAGCATCGCCTGCAGGATGAGCGACATCATCTGGTTCGGACGTGCCCGCGAGCTCGCGCTCCGCTTCCCTTGACTGCTGCACCCGCACGGACTCGGTACCCGGAGCGTCTTCAGCCTCCGTCATCTCCACATCTGGGTCGGTTTCTACGGATGTTTGATCGAGCGCTACCTCGCTGCCCGCGATCTCACTTTCATCGGGTTCACCCTCATCCGGACCATCCGCATCAGGATCGACCACATCAGAATTGACCACATCGGGCTCGAGTGTATTTGCCGCTTCGTCGACTTCGCCTCCGTCCACATCCCCTGAGATATCATCAACATCAATGCCGTCATCGGGTGTTAGGTCAATGGTTCCGACGAGTGAATCGGCAGGCGCAGGCACCGGCGGCTCCCACTGGAGACCGGCGGCAGCGATCAGGCTGTCCGCCTCGCCGGCCGGAAGCGGCGTGTCTAGCGCGAGACCGTCGCGCCGGATCCATGCGAGACCAGTCTGCGCTGCGGAATAGAGTGCGGGAGCGGCCGTGTGGTAGTCAGGGAACGTCAGCGCGAGGTTGAGATAACCTGCAAAGGCGTCTTCGACACGGCCGTCGCGCCGTGCCTCGGCGGCATCGTTCATGGCCTGACGCGTAACCGCAGCAGAGTCGGTTGCAGCAAGTTGAGGTAGACCAAGCTCCTCCCGAATGCGCCGGTCGAGGTCTGAATGCGGATACTGGTCGAGTACGACCTGATACAGGCGCCGCGCTTCTTCGTCATCGTCGAGCGATCGATGGACCTCGGCGAGGGCGTAATACGCGCGACCTGCGACGGGTAGATCAGGATTCTCATCGATAACCTGCCGGTATAGTCGGGCGGCATCCTCCGGTCGGTCCATCGAGAGGAAGAGCACATTGCCGAGCTCATAGCGTGCAAGCGCGCGGTTGTCGACCATCCGCTGGTACGCTGCCGATGTCCGCGGTACCGCTGAGACATCGAATATGGGCAGGCCGAGGTCAAACTCATCGATGGCCACGAGGCCGTCTTCTTCACCTGCTCCGTCTTGTTGGCGACTGACGATGTACGAGTCAACGGCCTCCTGACGCCGCCATCCCGGCACCAGCGGCCGGTTACCCCAGCGGCGGACGAACGCCTGGCGCCCCTCATGTATACGCGTTGGATCGCGGTGGAACAGGAACCCGGCTTCGCCAACCTGTGCCGCATCCGCCGTTGTTTGCGCCCCGGCCATGGCTCCTTGCTGCGCCGCGATCCC
>CBFGYX010000370.1:0-2651 GCA_965653075.1 uncultured bacterium | reverse complement strand
GGCTTCCCGCAAGCTCGTTGATGGACGCCCTTGCCTACACCGGAAGTTGAATCATTTGCGGCTTGAGAGTCCCCATGTCGGCACGATTTAAATCCACCCTCATCCTGCTTGCCACGCTCCTGTTGGGCATGCTGATTGGCGCGTTGCTCAACGCGCGATTTGCAGACCAGCGGATCGAAAGGCTGTCGTCGCTTCGCACGTCGGAAGGCTTTGTCCAATATGTCGACCGGTCGATCGACTACGAAGACGAAGCTCAACGCGCGGCGGTGTTGGATGTGCTCGAGCGCTCATCGGCGCGCATGTCTGCGCATATGCAAAGCAGCCGGCAGAGAACGTTTGCGCTGATCGATACCACGCGTCAGGAGTTGGCCGAGGTGCTCAACGAGCGGCAGCTCGAACAGCTCGACCAGCGCCTGCGGCAGCGCCGCCCGGCAATGGACCGCCCGCGGGGCCGCGGACATCAGCGCCGAGGCCGCGGTATGGGGCGCGCACCGCAGTCCGCGCCGCCGGCTGATACGCTCGGCACGCCGTAGTCGTCGCTCAGTGACCGCGCAGCTGCTGTTCGATAACGAACGGGTGCAGATGCTGCTCGAAGAAATCGAGTCCGTAGCCCGTGCGATAGCTCGTTCCGGCGCCGCCCGCTACCTGATTGCGATAGTCGATGGTCATGTAGCGAGCCGGTGCTATACGTAGCGGCCCCTGGGAAACGTATCGGGTGGGGAAGAGCGGGATGTGCAATGTGGCGCCGAACGTCTGGTCGATCGATGTGCTGACGCCGTAGAGCGCGAACTGCACCGGGCCGACCGCCTTCCTAACGTCGAGCCGCACGCCGTCATCGCCCCATAAGTACTGCCCGGCGCTTGCCTTCACGGATAAACCAAGCGGGCGGCTGATATACTCGACGCCTCCTGAATACACGGCTCGTTCCAGGCCGGTATAGAAGAGCGTCCCATCTCGCATCTGGGCGAGGCCGGTTTGGCCCGCTTCGGCGTGCAATCCGACCCTGCCTCCGAAGAAATACCGTACGGCGTGGCCGTGAACGCCGTACCGGTTCTCCGAAAACCTGCCGCCGCCGATCGCCAGCCACACATCGCCGGGGGTGCGGAGCCACTGGCTTAGCGTAATCCGTCCGGGCTGGAATGTCTGCGTGCGATTGATAGCTGCTTCCTTGACCACGATCTCCAACTGGGCCGAGAGGCGCATGCCCGTCCAGAGTGTGACGCCGATTTCGGGTGCCACGCCCCAGCGAGCCCGATCGCGCTGCGTGAAGTCACCGAAGGGGACCTGGTAGAATGGATGGAACGTGATGTCCACCACCGGCTGGGTCCACCCGAAGCCGGAACGCGGCGCGAACCCGTTAACGCGCTGCGCGCCGGCACAGGCCCAGAGCGTTCGGTTCTGCATGCTCATGTCGCGGCATGCGTGCAGATCGAGGTCGGTCTCGACCATGGCCATCCCGCGGATTCTGGATGTCACGCGTAGGGTTTGCTGTGGTACGGCGAACTCGGCGATGCGCGTGCCGACTTCCGCGAGTCCTGCGGCTTCGTCTCGAAACAGCCGATTTTCGAACGTCACAAAGAGCGTATCCTCCTGCCGCTCGAACGTGGTGTTGGCGTGGCCTGAATCGCGAAGATGGCGTTCGATGAGTACCGCGGGCACCTCCTGTGCCGAGGCCGCCCGTGGAGCGAGCGCGCCCACAAGCAGAATCGAGGCGAAGCCTACGATGGTGATGGCTCTAATTGTCATCAGTTGAAGCGGGGAATCGAGAGAGACGGCATTCAGCGGTCAACCAGTTGCACATACGGGCCCGAAGATATTGGATCCGATTCGTCGCTGCATACGCCATCGGCGCATCGGTCGTCCGTTCCGGCTTTCTTACTCTTGATTCCCCCTCGCTCGAGACGGATCTTTAGCCGCCATGCGGTGGCTTCAAGTAGCTGCCGTTTCACGCTTAATCCCTCCTCTATCCACACTCTCGATGTCCGAGCCTCTCAATAAATATAGTCGTCGTATCACGCAGGTCCGTCGCCAGGGCGCATCCCAGGCCATGCTTCTGGGGGCGGGCCTCACCGAAGAAGACCTCGCCAAGCCGCAGATCGGCATCGCATCGAACTGGTGGGAGGGCAACACCTGCAACATGCACCTGAACGACCTGGCTGCGGCGGTCAAGGAAGGCACGGCCAAAGCGGACCTCGTCGGCCTGCGGTTCAACACCATCGGCGTCTCCGACGGAATCAGCATGGGCACCGACGGAATGAGCTATTCGTTGCAATCGCGCGATATCATCGCCGATTCGATTGAGACGGTCGTCTCTGCGCAGTGGTACGACGGACTCGTCACCATCCCCGGCTGCGACAAGAACATGCCGGGGTGCATCATGGCCATGGGCCGTCTCAACCGGCCGTCGCTCATGGTCTACGGCGGCACGATCAAGCCCGGCTGCACATTTTTCGGCGGCGGCGAGCAGCCGCGTGATGTTGTCTCGGCGTTTCAGTCGTACGGAGAGTAGCTCGCGGGATCAATCACGGAGGACGAGCGGAAGGCGATCGTCTCGAGCAGTTGTCCCGGCGCCGGCGCATGTGGCGGCATGTACACGGCCAACACCATGGCCGCTGCGATCGAGGCGATGGGGATGTCGCTGCCGTATTCAT
>CBFGYX010000369.1:0-2651 GCA_965653075.1 uncultured bacterium | reverse complement strand
GGAAGGTGTCGTCGCGGAGTATCGATCGAGATTCTCATCCGCGCCGTACCCTGACCCGTAGGTCGGGTAGCGATGTTGCCGAAGCTTCGAGTACGTCTCCATCAGCAACCGGCCCGACGCCTTCGGGCGTGCCGGTGAAGATGAGATCGCCGGGCATCAGCGTGAAAATCCGGGAGCTGTAGGAGATAATCTCAGCGACGGAGAACACCATATCTTGCGTGCTGCCGCGCTGCTTCACGTCGCCATTAACTTTTAGCTCGATATCGAGTCTTCCCGGGTCTCCTACCTCCCGCGCGGTGACAAAGGCGCCAATCGGCGCAAAGGTGTCGAAGCCCTTGGCAACGGACCACGGCGCCCCCGCCTCTTTCGCCTTCTGCTGCAGATCGCGAGCCGTCATGTCAAGTCCGACGGCATACCCGTCAACGTAATCGAGTGCATTGTCCACCGCGATATTCTTGCCGCCTCGCCCGATGACAGCGACCAGTTCAACCTCGTGATGAACATCGGTGCTATGAGGAGGTAAAACCACCGACCCACCGTGGCCGACCAGCGCCGTCGAGGGTTTCAGAAAAAGCATGGGCTCGGACGGCACGCTTCCGCCCATTTCTGCCGCGTGGCGCGCGTAGTTCTTTCCTACGCATATGAGCTTACCGGGGCGCAGGGTTTGGCCGCTGTCGGGAAGTGTAATGTCCATGAATTAGGCGTACCGGCTAGGATGTGGAGCAACGAAACGAGGGGCCCCTCATTGAAGGCGCACGATTTATGCCTTAAATTAGCGGGCTAAGTTTTTTCGGGGACGGATTTCCGATCTTCGTCTGATTCACTCTCGCATCGGTAGTCAACCCGGTGCCCCAAAGAAGAGACAAGATACGATGTACGCTATAGTCGAAATCGGCGGTAAGCAGTTCAAGGTTCGAGAGAACGACACCATCCACGTCCCGCGCCTGCAGGCAGATGTTGATGACACGGTCACGTTCGACCGCGTATTGCTGGTCGTCAATAACGGATCGACCCAGGTAGGTACGCCCGTCGTTGATGGCGCGTCGATCAGCGCCACGGTTGAGGACCATGTTCGGGCCGACAAGGTCATTGTGTTCAAGAAGAAGCGGCGCAAGCGCTACAAGGTTACTCGCGGTCATCGCCAGCAGTATAGCCGCGTGAAGATCAACGAACTCACCGTTTGAGCGCCGCATCAGGTAAGCATTCACAACGGGCCACCTTCCTTACGGCCCGCTAAACGAGACAGAGACGATGGCACATAAGAAAGGTATGGGGTCGACCCGCAACGGTCGCGACTCGAACCCGAAAATGTTGGGCGTGAAAGCCTATGGCGGCACGCACGTTACGGCTGGCAGCATCATTGTTCGCCAGCGCGGCACCAAGTTCCACCCCGGCCTCAACGTGGGCCGCGGCGGCGACGATACACTGTTCGCCAAGGCAACGGGTACCGTTGAATTCAAGCGGACTCGCAACAATCGCCAGTTCGTTTCGATCGTACCTGCCGAATAATCAGCGACGATCCGGCGTGCGCCACTGGGCCGCAGCCGTTGCTTTTCGTAGAATGAAGGGCTCTTGCGTTTGCAGGAGCCCTTTTTCTATTTCTGCACCTCCTGATGCTCGATCTAAGCAATCGATTCTTCCTGAGTGACGGCCCGGTAGCCATCGAACTGCGGGCGTTTACGCACGGCGCGATGCCACGGACGGTCCCGGCTATGATGGACGCCTATGTGCAGGACTGGCAGACGCTCGGCGTCGACGCCTGGAACGAGGTCCCGAACCACTGGCTGCCCGACTCCGGCGAGACCGTCGGATGGTGGAGCCTGCCCGAATATCTCGGTGATCGGTTTGTCGCGCCACTGCTGAACGCGCCGGAAGGGACGTGCATCCTGCAACCGAATGTTCACACCGTCGTGCAGGCGCTTCTCTCCTGCCGTGAGCTCGATTTGCGAGGCAAGCACGTCCTGACTACGGCTAACGAGTTTCCTTCCGTACTCCACACACTCCGGCGCTGGCAGGAAGTCTACGGATTCGAACTCGACGTCGTTGAACCGGGCGCGGATGGCTTTGCCGACCGGAGCGCCATTCGTAACGCGATTACGGATCGGACGCGTCTCGTCGTTCTGAGCCATGTCGGTTTCACGACGGGCGAGCAACTTGAAGCGCCGTTTCTGCACGAGGTGGCCGAGCGGGTGCACGCCTGCGGCGGCATCCTTGCCGTCGACGGCTATCACGCAACCGGCACGCTCGTGATCGATGTCGAGGCAATCGGGGCCGATGTGTACTTCGGCGGACTCCTCAAGCACGGCTCGGCCTCTACCGGCAACGCCTATTTGTACGTACGGCCCGGCCTCAACCTCTCGCCACGCGCCTCGGGATGGTTCGGGGACGGGGATCCCTTCGGCTTTGGCCTCTCGCCTACCGATCATTCAAACGTGAGGCGGCGATTCATGAGCGGCACGCCTGCCGTCGCGTCGATGTACCACGCCGTCGAAGGCCTGCGGATTTTGTTGGATGTGGGGATGGAAGCGGTGCGGCGGGATTCACTCGCGAAAACCGGGCGGTGCCTCGATCACGCACTGGCGCTTTCGCTGAAGGCGAGATCGCCACTTGCCGCCGAGTCACGCGCCGCGATGGTAATCCTGGAAGTTGAC
>CBFGYX010000368.1:0-2665 GCA_965653075.1 uncultured bacterium | reverse complement strand
CCACTCCTCGCCGATCAGTCGATGGGGCGAGTGCCGGACGGCACCGGCGATTGGCGGCTCTTCGATACGCCTACGCCGGGAGCGTCGAACGGCGAAGGTGGAGTCATTGGCCGCCTAACACCGCCTTCGTTCTCGCAGACCGGTGGCTTCTACACGTCGAGTTTGTCGCTCACGCTGTCGAATGACGATACCGAAAACGTCCGGATTTACTACACGCTCGACGGTAGTGAGCCTGACGAGGAGTCGGCGTTGTATGAGGGGCCGATCCAGATCGATAGTCGGCCGAACAACGATGCCATACTTGCCAGGAAGAGTACGACGCGGAACTACGGCGGATATCACGGCCCGGTCTTCATGGCGACGACCGTTCGCGCAATGGCTGTGAGGGAGGGGTACCTGCCCAGCAAGGCGGTCACGCATACGTACTTCGTTGATCCCAGCATCGATAGTCGATACCAGCTTCCAATCGTCTCGCTGACGTTCGACCCGGACAGCCTATTCGATTACGAACGAGGCATATACGTGCCGGGAGCTGAGTACGATCGTTATCCAGACAAAGAAACACGTGAGCCCGCGCCGGGCAACTTCCATCTTCGCGGCCGGGAGTGGGAGCGGCCCGTCCATGTGGAGTTTTTCGAGCCGGACGGCACGCGCGGCTTCGCGATGAACGCTGGTACGAGGATACACGGCGGCTGGAGCCGGTCCCACCGCATGAAGTCGCTCCGCCTGTACTTCCGCTCAGACTATGACGAGGTGAACGCGGTGGAATACCCGCTCTTCCCCGAGAAGCCGGACGTACGCCACAAGCGCCTCATCCTCCGCAACTCGGGGAACGACTTCGGCTACACGATGCTCCGCGATGCGTTCATGACGCGGCTCGTAAATCATCTCGACCTTGAATACATGGCCTACCGGCCGTCAGTCGTGTTTCTGAACGGAGAGTTCTGGGGCATCCATAACATCCGCGAGCGCTTTGACGATCGATACCTCGAGGGCAACTACGGAGTGGATCCGGCCGCCATCGATCTACTTGAAGCCAATGCGACTGCTGATGAGGGAAGTAACGAACACTATCGTGCCATGCTCGAGTTCATCCGCTCGAATGGCACCGAAACGGATGAAGCCTATGCGCACATCCGCACACAGATGGATGTCGACAACTTCATCGATTACTACCTGTCACAGATCTATTTCGCCAACACCGACTGGCCTCAGAACAACATCAAGTTCTGGCGCAAGCAGGTTGATTATGATCCGTCGCAGCCGCGCGGGCACGACGGCCGCTGGCGCTGGATGCTTTACGATACCGATTTCGGATTTGACCTGTACGGCGGGCGGCCGGCAAATCACAATACGCTACGCTGGGTTCTCGACAGCGAGCATCACAATCCATGGGAGTCCAATCCGTGGTCGACCGAGCTCTTCCGGCGGCTGTTGGAAAACGAGGACTTCAAGAAGAGCTTTGTCAACCGGTTTGCCGATCAACTGAACACCTCGTTCCGGCCTGATCGGGTGCTTTCCATCCTGGATGAAACGGCAGACGCCATTCGGTCGGCGTATGATGAAAGTAGAGAGCGATGGGCCTTCGGTCAATCGTTCGACTACCATCTGAATCCCATGCGCGCGTTCGGTGAGAACCGGGTTGGGCACATGCGGACGCAGCTGAACAACGCATTCAGCCTGGGGGGGGCGAGGAGCCTCACTGTCGATGTCTCCGATCCATCGGCGGGTTACGTCCGCGTCAACTCAGTCGATCTGCTGCCGTCGACACCAGGTGTTGACGAGGATCCGTATCCATGGTCGGGAACGTATTTCCGCAGTGTGCCCGTCACGCTGACCGCGCGCCCCGCGCCGGGCTATCGATTCGTTGAGTGGGCCGGCATCGACGGCGTGGCCGGCAGTGTCGTCTCGCTTGAGCTGAATCGCGACAGAACCGTCACGGCTGTCTTCGAACCGTACGACGGCCCGGTGCCATCGGCACATTCGCTCAGCAGCGGCACCTATTCGATGACGTCGTGGAGCCCAGACGAAGCGGCGGGCACCTATCCGCCCCACATTGCCTTCTTCCAGAGCCGCGTAGTCGACCCGCGTCTCGACGACGACGCACCGGATCTCTACCCGTTCGCGTACGACCTTACCTCGGCAACGCGCGTCCTCGGTCTCGGTGATGAGGGCTTTGCGTTCATCAACACCGGCACGACGAACAATCTAGTCGAAGGCGCGGAGGGCCGCGGTCTCGGCGCCGCTGTGCTCGCGCTGAATACGCAGAATGCGAAAGACATTCAGGTGTCGTGGCGCGGCCGAACCATCCGTCCAAACGAGCGCGAGTATGCCGTCCGGCTGCAGTATCGGGTCGGAGACGAGGGCGAGTTTAGCGACGTTACGGGGCAGGACGGCGGCGTCATCGAGTACAGGCGCAGCACCACGGAAGGGCACCAGCAATCCTTTGGGCCCATCACACTTCCGGCGGATGCCGAGGGTCAGGACTACGTTCAACTACGCTGGAAATATCATTACACGGGCCGCGGTCTCGGCGCCGCCGTGCTCGCGCTGAATACGCAGGATGCGAAAGACATTCAGGTGTCGTGGCGCGGCCGAACCATTCGTCCGAACGAGCGCGAGTATGCCGTCCGGCTGCAGTATCGGGTCGGAGACGAGGGCGAGT
>CBFGYX010000367.1:0-2687 GCA_965653075.1 uncultured bacterium | reverse complement strand
TCACCGCCGGGCGCAGGGATGTGCGTCCGGCGTGTGACTCAAGAGCAATGGGCGCGAAGCGGAGGCCATCACCGTCCCGGCGCACCGCAGTGAACGCAGGCGGGGCCTTACCCGGTTCTCCCCTAAACAAACCACGAAGCGGACCACCGGCCTGCCGCGGGATCCGCAGTTACGCGCGGGCGAATCACGCGTCGGCGATGCGTACGAACCGGTCGAGCCGGATGACCTCGCCGCCGCGCAGCCGCACGAATTCCTCATCACCCTTCGTGTAGACGTCTTCGATGACGTCGGTGACGGTGCGCTCGTCGTCGCCGTCGCGGAAGGTGAGGATGGATTCCTGGCGGAGCGTTGCGCGCGACGTCAGCACGTCGTGGAAATCGCAGTTGACGGGCGTGTATTCATCCTTCATCGCATTCCTCCATCTCCGTTAATGTATCCACATGTGCCAACGCTGCGCGCCTCCGCTGTGTTCGATACGGCCGTGTTCATTACGAACGCGTCTCGGCCGTTCGGTCGGCGTTACAGTCGGGCGAGCTGCAGCCGTAGCACGAGATTTCCGCTGTCGATCTCATCGGGGATGAACGAGTAGTCGATCAGGAAGCGCAGGTAGCGGCCGAAGTAATGGCTGTACGATGCGGCGAACATGAGGTCGTCATAGTTGCGGCCGCTCGGATCGCGGTAGGCGCCATCCGGATCGAAGTAATCGACGCCGAGGGCAATCGATTGCTCGGGCGTAAAGCGGAAGCCGAAGCGTCCGAACGCGCCGAACGGATTGCGCTCTGCGCCCACCTCCGGCGCCAGCGAGGCGTAGATCGTCTCGCCGATCACGTAGAAGCGCTCGGCATCGGCCACGAAGTCGGCGCCGAAGAGCAAGCGGCGGCCTTCGAAGGCGTTCATCCCGAGGTCGCTGAGGCTTACGCCGCCGTCATCGCTGAGCGCGGCGCTGGCGCCGAGATCCCAGCGGATGTTCTCGCCGCGGACCGTTCCTTCGAGGCGGCCCAGGTACATGAACGACTGATTGTCGTTAAACAGGTTGACGTCACCGTTGCCGTTGTAGACGCCGAAGCGCGCCCGCACGCCATCCGGAACGATGTGGTAGGTGAGTCCGGCACCCGTCTGCCAGTACGGACCCAGCGCCCGCACCACGCGTGCGCGGTCTTCGAAGGGCAGCAACGCCGGGTTAGTCTGCTGCTCGCGGCCGAAGGGCGTCATGTACACGCCGGCCTCGAGATCGAGCGTTTCGGTGAGCCAGTGGTTCAGCCGCGCGTCGAGCAGTACGGCGCCCTGCCGAGCGAGGTTGACCTGGGTGAAGAAGCGCGTCTGCTCGGTGAGTGAGCCGCGGAAGCTGAGCCGAGCCTGCGGCAGCTCGTACGATGCATAATCGGCGCCCACTTTCACCTGCGGCTGAAACAGGAACCCGATCTGGACATCCGACGACGCCTGCGGCGGACCTCCGGGTGGGCCCGCCGGTGCCTGCGCGGATGCGGCGGGCGCGGCGAGAAATCCGATGAGGAATGCCAGGAATATGCTGGAAGCCACGTTGGCTCTTTGTAGGTATTGTCTCATGGTTTATGTCGTGTTGATAAAGGAACACGTGTCAGATACAATGACGCACCAGGCGAAATCTGGTGCATCAATTCAGCGCGAACTTGTGCGCAAGGAATCGCGCAGATATCAGGCGTAATACCGCCGTACCGATGCAGCCACTCCGCTCAGGTCGGGGAAGAGCCGCCGCTCGTCGACGCCGGCCAGATCGAGTTGATCACGCACATGCGGCACATGTTCGTGCGGAATCACGTAGCGCGCCAGCGCATCGTCGAGATCGTGGTCGGCCAGGAAGGATTCGAACGACTTCGACGTGTCGGTGCAGATGGTGAACGTAGCCGCCTGCGCCACGATGCGTCCGTCCAGCGAGGGCGGCTCGATCATACACGCGAAGCTCCGATTAAGCCCCCCAAAGAGCCTCCACGGCGTAAACGGCTCAGCCCCGTCGGTCACATCCAGTTCCAGCAAATCCTCGATCCGGAACGCGATGTCCGGAAGCGAGAACATGCGATGGATGCGCTGCCAGTCCAGCCGCCACACGACGACGTCGTCCCCGGGATGCGCGTGGCACGTGGCAAAGTGGGCCGCCACAAGCGGCGAGTACGACCAGTCGAGCAGCCGCGTCGGCACGCCGTGATGCTGGGCGATGACGAGCACCTCCCAGTCGTTCGTCGGCTGCGTCATCAGATTCGGACGCGAATATCGCCCGAAATTCCTCAGGATATGCTCCTCGAGATGCGCCTTGGTGTGCGGCGGATTCGAGCCGCCGAGCCGGTCGAGTGTCGTTAGCAACGGATGCCGCACCGACGACGATCCGTGGTAAACACCCGTGTCGCGCCGCCGCCCCGAGGCCGGACTCGGCTCCTGCGGCGTAACGGCGTCGATTAACTGGCCGAGACTGCTAATCGTCTTCTCCGGGATACTCATGCGTATAAATTCCTGCGCGAACTGCGGCCTGATAATACAGCCACACCAACGCAGGGTTTGCAACCAACCCGCTAACAAGGCAGCACGGTCACACCTCGTGCCGCCACTACACGGGTTTGTTTTCGGGGGAAGAACCGGGCAAGGCCCCGCCTCCGTTCCTCAACCTCAAGCCGGGACGGTGACGGCCGGCGCTCCGGCCCGCCGCTCTTGCGCCC
>CBFGYX010000366.1:0-2690 GCA_965653075.1 uncultured bacterium | reverse complement strand
TGATGAGCCGTCGGATGGCGTCGCTCAACGACTTCAGCCCGATGACGGGATCGAAGAATATGAGCAACATCCGTCGATCAATCCTCGGCGCCGGGATGACGAGTGGGGGGTGCCGCCCCAGAGCTTTGCATCGTCATTCGATCCGAGCGATTGGAGCCAAGAGGTCCGTCGTGACCCCGAGCCCGCGTCGTCGGATGACCCCGCACCCGATGACGAGGCATCCGATGCCCCGGCACCCTGGCTCCATGTCGATCCGCTCCATGCTGAACCCCCGGCGAGCCCTCGCGAGCGAGGCGGACTGCGAAATCCGAAGTGGCGGCCAGAGCCAACGCCAGATCCGTCCGATGACGTTCGTTCATCCTCGCGCAAGGATGCATTCGAACCAAGTGGAGATGGTATGACTCCGCCGGCGGCCGGTCCGTCGGCAGACGTCGACAACGACGATGTCGCCGAGCCGAACCTTGACCAGCCGTACAACTCCGAGCCCGAGGCCGACACCCCGCCGAGCATCAAGCCGGCACCCGCTGTAGACGATGCCGGTCACATCTTTTCGCCACTCGACCTTCAGGACCGCGTCGTCATTATGCTGCTGTTCAAGCAGGTGGTGAGCGTTGAGCAGGTGCAGGAGACGTGGGTGGCGTGGCGCCGCGAGCAGCGTGCCGGAAGCAAAGAGATGCTCTGGCGCGCCGTCGCTCGTCGAGATGACGTCGATCGAGAGGCGGTGTACGCCGAAGCTGCGGAAGTCTATGCCTTCGAGACGCATCAGCTAAATGTAGACGAGGCGCTGAAGGTTATCGACGGCTTGCAGTCGGCGCGTAAGTTCACCGAGGCCGACTGGCAGAGAATGCGCGACCTCGGCATCCTGCCGATAAAAGTTCAGCAGGTCGACGGCCAGCCGCGGTATGTGTTCGGGGCGTATGACCCATCGGCCTCGCAGGTGCAGCAGTTTGCCAAGCATCTCAAGATTGGCATCGTCGAGCTCGTCTATGTGCCGGAGTCGACCATCAAGGCGCTCGTCATCGATGCTTTTGCGCCGCGCAACGAGTATCTGGAGCGCATCAGCGACGACAACCTCGCCTTCGATCTCGGGCTCTCGCACGATCAGGAAGGCCTCGTCGATGAAGACGCGCTCGACGCCGAGATCAACCGGTCTACGCTCATCAACCTCTTCGAAGCCACGCTCGTCGAGGCGGTGCGCCAGGGCGCATCCGACATCCATATCTTCCCCAATGCGCAGAACCGGATCGAAATCCACATGCGCCTCAACGGGGAGCTCAGCTGCTGGCATGTCGAAGAGCGCGTGCATCCCGAGGCGTTCCTCGCCGTTGTCAAGGATAACGCGATCAACATCGACCGCTTCGAGCGAGACATGGGGCAGGACGGTTTCCTGCAACGCAAGATCGACAACACGCTGATTCGCTTCCGTGTCTCGGTGATGCCACTGATGAGCGCCAACCACGAGCTGCGGGCCGAGAGCATCGTGCTGCGTGTGCTCGACGATCGCAAGGTTGTCACCGATTTTCGAAAGCTGGGCTTCCAGGAGCTGGCGCTACGGCAGTTCAACGAAGCCATCAGCAAGCCCCATGGCATGGTCATCCTCACCGGCCCGACGGGCTCGGGCAAAACGACCACGCTCTACGCGGCGCTGCATCAGGTGGTCACGCCAAAGAAGAACGTGCTGACGGTCGAGGACCCAGTGGAATACGTCCTTCCGGGCGTCCGGCAGTTGAAGCTGACGCACAAATTCGGGCTGGAAGAGGCGCTGCGGTCCATACTTCGCCACGACCCCGACATCGTCATGGTCGGCGAGATGCGCGACCGGCCAACCGCCGAGCTTGCCATCAAACTGGCCAATACCGGTCACCTGACGTTCTCGACGCTGCACACGAACGATGCGCCGAGTGCCGTGAGCCGTCTGTTCAAGATGGGCATCGAGCCGTTCTTGATCGCCTACGCCGTAAACCTCGTCGCTGCGCAGCGGCTCGTCCGGAAGCTGTGCCCTGATTGCAGGCAGCCGCAGACCGGCCTCGATCCGGAATATCTCGCCTATCTCGGCTTCGACCCGCGCGAGCGGACCACGTTCTACGCGCCCGGTGAGACGACGTCGTGCAAGCGATGCAAAGGGACCGGTTATACCGGCCGGCGCGCCGTCACCGAGACGATGCCGTTTACGCGGGAGATCCGGCAGATCATCATCGACGCCAAGGGCGATATCGACGAAGATGCCCTGCGCGACGCGGCGATCCGCGGTGGCATGCTCACGCTGCGCGACTCGGCCCGCGAGTTCGTCCGGATGGGCGAGACCTCGATCGAGGAGATGTACCGCGCCACGGTCAGCGACGGCTAAGGTCAGCCACGGCGCGTGCTGCGTCCTCAAGTACTACGTCGTCAAGAACTACCTCGTCAAGAACTACCTCGTCAAAACTACCTCGTCAAAAACTACGTCACCCGGTACTTTGCATTGCCGCTGCGATGCCGTTGATGCTCAGATAGAGCATGTCGCGTTTTTCGTCGCGCGCGTCCTCCGGACTCTCACGGAAGCGACGCATCAACTCGACCTGGATAAGGTTGAGGACGTCGGTATACGGATTACGTAGGTCGATCGACTTCTGGATGACGGTTGCATTGTCGAGCAACGAATCTTGCTCCGTGATCGCCAGAATCATGCGCCTGGCCGTCTCGTAATCGGC